>JBFINV010000104.1:0-7606 GCA_041611015.1 Acidimicrobiales bacterium
GATCTCGGGCAGACCCCCCTCGGGCTCGACGATCACCGCGCCGAACATGCCGTTGGCGATGTGGTGCAGGACCGGCGGGGTGCCGCAGTGGTACATCCAGACGCCGGCGTAGTCGGTGGTGAACTCGTAGATCAGCTCCTCGCCCGGCTCGATCGACCGCATCTCGTCGTTCCACGCCACCTGTGACGCGTGGAAGTCGACGGAGTGGGCCACCTCGGCTTCGGGCGGGTTGACCAGACGGACCCGAACGGTGTCGCCGACGTGGGTCCTGATCACCGGGCCGGGGACGGTTCCGTTGAACGTCCAGACCTGCTGCACGTATCCCTCGGCCACCGTCATGGGCTTCTCTTCGATGATCATCTCGACCTCGATCAGATCGCCCCCGCCGGGCGCGCCCCCTTCGACCAGGGTGATGCCGTCGCCCTCACCTCGAGCCGGGACCCGAGCGTCCCGGAGCTCGTAGGGCGGGGCCGCCGGATCGGGTTCCACCTGCTGGCCGACCACCAGCTCGACGCTGTCTGTCTCACCACTCGGGCTCGGTCCGCCGGGCGGCCGCACCTCACCCACCATGCCGGCCTCACTGTGACCCGGGATCTCGCAGGTGAACAACATGCCCTCCTCCGGGATGGTGACCTCCACCGACGCGCTCTCCCCGGCCCCGGCCACGGCCCGGGTGCCGTCGGCGAAGACGATGTCGTGCTCGATGGAGCCCCGGTTGACGAGCTCGACGGTGTACTGGCCAGCGGGAGCCTCGATCACCCGAGGGGAGAAGCTGAACTCGTCCGCGACGATGCGGATGGTGTCGCCGGGTTGGAAGTCCCCGGCGAACTCCGGGCCGCCCATGTGGCCCGTCGCCGGGACCTGCGTCCCCTCACTCCCGCTGCCGCAACTCAGGACGATCAGCGAGAACACCGCCACCAGGGCCACCAACCACCGTTGCATCGACGCCTCCTTCCAACGTGACGCCGGATCTGTTCGCAGTGTCGGACGCCGGTCGAGGTGACCGGTAGGGCCGAATGTCAGCAGTTGCTTGCCCTAATACCGATAAGTTGGTAGGAATGTGTGATTATGAGCGAGCTGGTACTGGTTGCCCTCGCCGGCTTCTTGGCCACGCTGGTCGACGGATCCCTGGGCATGGGGTTCGGGCCCACCTCGGCCGTGACCCTCCTCGGCGCCGGGGTGAGCCCGGCGACGACCTCGGTGACCGTCAACCTCGCCAAGGTCGCCACCGGCGTGGCATCGGCTGGTTCCCACTGGCGCCTGGGCAACGTCGATCGGCAGCTGGTGGTGCGGTTGGCCGCAGGCGGGGGCCCTGGCGCCGTGCTCGGCGCCGCAACCCTGACCGTCATCGACGGGGCCACCATCCGACCGTGGCTCGCAGTTCTGCTCCTCGGGATCGGCCTCCGCCTCCTGGCCCGCTTCACCGGCTCGGTACCCCGTGTCCGGCGATCCCTACGGCTCACCAGGTGGGCGGGATTCGCCGGTGGCGCCACCAACTCCGTGGCCGGAGCGTGGGGTCCGGTGGTCACCCCGTTCCTCCTGTCTCGCGGGGTGGCTCCGAGGTGGGTCGCAGGCTCGGTCAACACCGCCGAGGTCTTCGTCGCCGTGGTGTCCGCAGGCGCCCTGGTCGGCTCCGGTGGCGCAGCCAGCGTCGAGCTCCGCCTGGTCCTGGCGATGCTCGGCGGCGGGGTCCTCGCTGCCCCCCTGGCCGCCCACGTGGTCCGCTTCGTGGCCCCGAGGCACCTCGGGCTGGGTATGGCCGCCATGCTCGTCCTCAGCCAGAGCTGGGAGCTGGGCCGATCGGTCGGCGGCGGCGATGCCGCCGTGGGGGCCACGCTGGTCGCCGCGATCCTGGTCGCGACCAGGGTGGTGAAATCAGCGGGGTCGCCAGGCGTCGGGGTCGTCGATGAGCGCCCGGACCTCGGCCGGGAGCCGGCCCTCGACGAGGTCCGCAAGGGTCACTGACTCCAGGACCGCCCGCATGGCGGCCCGGAGGCCGATCCAGAGCTCGTGCACGTGCCGGCTCGAGCCCGAATAGGTCACATTCTCGGGTCGCTGTCCCTGAACCAGGGTGAGCGGGCCGTCGACGGCCCGGGCCACCTCGGCCACGTTGATCTGGGCAGGGCTGCGGGCCAGCACGTAACCGCCGGCCGGGCCCCGGTGCGCGGCGACGAACCCGGCCCGGCGAAGATCCGACAGGACCGCTTCGAGGTACCGGCCGGGGATGTTCTGCGCTTCGGCCAGCTCGCGCCGGGAGCGCTGTACGCCATTGGCGACGGCCAGCTCGACGAGGGCCCGGACGGCGTAGTCGAACCTCGCCGACACCTGCACCTCGCCATTGTGGCACCTCGGACCCGGGGGCCACGGATGAGGTCCGCCGGCAACGTGCTCGGTACCGTTTGCGGCCATGGAGCCTGCGCAGCGGGACGGCCGCGCCGTGGCGCTGGTGGCACTGGCCACGACCGTCGGCGCGCTCCTCCTGGCCCTCGGCTTCGAGGACGGCTCGACGCGAGGGCTGCAGGGTCTCCCGACCCACACCCCCGAACCGGTCAGCGCTCCCACCCCTGACGTCACCCCGACGCCCGAGCCGATCCCCACCGAGGAGCCCCAGCCGTCGCTGGCCCCGGCCAGCACCGTCCGGGTGCTGGTGGCGAACGCCACCGATGTCGCTGGAGCTGCAGCCGTCGCGGCCGACACGCTCATCGCCACGTTCGGCTACAACGCGTTGCCGCCCGCCAACACCACCACCGAGCCCAACGTGCTCCCCTCGGCGGTGTACCACGGTCCCGACCATGCCGGTGATGCCCGACAGATCGCCGAGCTGTTGGGCATCTCAACCGACGCCATCGGCCCCATGCCCACCGATCCACCGGTCGCAGACCTCGCCGACGCCGACGTGCTGGTGGTCCTGGGCCCGGATCTGGTGATCGAGGCCCCCGAGTAGCTGGCGTCGCACGGCCCCCAACAGCCCCACCTTCCACATCAGCCCCACGAGCGACTAGGCTGGGTCATGGGGCAGCGAGCGCGTGGACGAGCGCGCCGCGGGCGGAGTGACCCGTCCGTCTCCCAGGAGCGCCCTGCCATCGGCCCTCTCCGCGACCGCCGCGCCGGCCCACCCCGCTGGCTCTCGCTCGCCGTTGCCGGTGCGGTGCTGGCCACCGCGCCCCTCGGCGCACAGACGCGCGATGACGTCGAGAGAGCTCGCCGCGAACAGGCCGAGGTTCGCGAAGACGCAGCCGCGGTGGCCGCCCGGATCGACGCCCTCGACGACGAGGCCGCGGAGCTGGCCGTCGAGCTGGACCTGCTCGACGTCACCATCGCCGCCGCCGAGTCCCGACTCGAGGTGGCCACCCACAACGCCGAGGCGACTGCGCTCGAGGTGGATGCGCTCGACCGGCGCATCGCCCGCCTCGAAGCAACCCACCAGGAGCTCCGCCAGGCGGCGATCGCCTCCGCAGTCGAGCAGTACGTGGCCGGCCACGAGAACGTGCAGGGAACCATGCTGTCGGCCGCCGACCCGGTGAGCTGGTCCCTGCGCCAGGGCATCTACTCGCTGGTGGTGTCGGACGTGACCGCCATCGGCGACCAGCTGCGGGCCGTCGACGGACAGCTCCAGGACGCCCGCGACGACGCCGCAGCGCTGGCCGCGGAGGCCGCCGAGGAGCGCGGCCGGGTGGACGAGCTCGCTGCAGCCGCCAGGCAGGCCAAGGCCACCCAGACCCAGGTCTTGGGCGACGTACAGCGCCGGCTCAACGCCCGCTTGGCCGAGGCCGAGGCGTTGGCCGGCATCGACGCCCAGCTCTCGGAGGAGATTCGCCGAGGCGAAGCCGAGATCGCCCGCCGGCTGGCTCGCACAGACGCCCTCGGCAACAGCGGCGGCGACGACCACCAGGCGCCCATCGCGCCTGCCGGCCAGATCGTCAACGTGCGGGGCATCGAGATCCACGCGTCCATCGCGGAGTCGCTGCGAGCGCTGATCAACGCCGCCGAGGCCGACGGCATCTACCTCGGGGGATCGGGCTGGCGGAGCACCGAGAACCAGATCGAGCTCCGCCGCCGGAACTGCGGTCCCACCGAGTACCTCATCTACGAAGCCCCCGCCGAGGCCTGCTACCCACCGACGGCCCGGCCGGCGAGCTCGCTGCACGAGGCCGGGCTGGCGGTGGACTTCACGGCGAACGGCCGTGCCATCGTGGACCGGAGCTCAGCCGCATTCCAGTGGCTGGCTCAGCACGCTCCGGGATATGGCTTCCACAACCTGTGGTCGGAGCCCTGGCACTGGAGCATCGACGGCCGCTGAGCAATCCGGGTCAGTCGGGCAGCAGCGGGACCGCCAGCCCCTCACCGGCGTGGACCAGCCCGGCGCGGGTCACCGCCCCGGCCCCGAAGCGCTCCCGGATGGCATCGACCGCCGCGTCCAGCGGCGCCCGGTCGACGGCCCCGAGCGGCAGGGGGAGCTGGACGGCGTCGGCGTCGTCGAGGTTGGCGACCGCCACGCCGATCAAGGTCAGCCCCCGGGCGTCGATCACTGGCCGGGCGTCGCGCAGGAGCTGGCGGGCCACAGCCCACAGAGGCTCGGTGGCCGATGTTGGATGAGCCAGGGTGTGGGAGCGAGTGGCTCGCCCGAAGTCGTCGAAGCGGAACCGGACGGTGACGGTGCGCCCCACCCGCTCGGCAGCGCGTAGCCGCCCGACCACCCGATCGACCAGGCCGGCCAGCATCACTTCGACCTCCTCCGCCGGGCGCCGGCGACGCCCCAGCGCCCGCTGCGCCCCCATCGAGGCCCGCCGCCTCCCGACCTGCACCGGCCGGGGGTCCCGGTTGTGTGCCAGCGCGTGCAGGTGCCGACCGGCAGCGGGCCCGAGCATGGCGGTGAGCGTCCGCACGTCGAGCGCGGCGACGTCGCCCACGGTGTCGACCCCACGCGCCGAGAGCTTGGCCGCGGTGACCGGACCCACGCCCCACAGCCGACCGACGGGGAGCGGGTGCAGGAAGTCCAACTCGGCGTGAGGCTCGACCATCAGGAGCCCGTCGGGCTTGGCAACCGCGCTCGCCACCTTGGCCAGGAACTTGGTGCGCGCCACCCCCACCGTGATCGCCAGGCCCACCTCGTCGCGGATCCGGGCTCGAAGGCGCTCGGCGATTGCCGGCGGGCTCCCCGAGACTCGACCCAGGCCACCGACGTCCAGGAAGGCCTCGTCGATCGAGAGCCCCTCGACCAGCGGGGTGGTGTCGTCGAAGACCGCGAACACCGCTCGGCTGGCCTGCGAATACGCCGACATCCGCGGGGGAACCACCACGGCCCCGGGGCAGAGCCGGCGGGCCTCGGAGCCGCCCATGGCGGCGCGAACCCCGTGTCGCTTCGCCTCGTAGCTCGCCGCCAGCACCACCCCCTCGCCGACGATGACCGGGCGGCCGCGCAGAGCCGGAGCATCGCGCTGTTCCACCGAGGCGTAGAACGCGTCCAGGTCGGCGTGGAGGATGCTCGCCGTGCCGCGCGTTGCGTTCATCGAACACATGTTCGCACACCCGGCGACGCGCTGGAAGGGGTCAGGCGGCGGCCCGGGCGCGACGCAGCAGCGGATCGGCCAGCGCCAGGCCCCGGTCGGCCAGGCGCAACACCCGTCCAGCTGCACCTGGGGTGTCCTCGTCGACCAGATTGCCCATCACCTGCAGCGTGATGTTGGCCACCGCCTGGGTACCCACCGCCAGCCGCAGGCCGTGTCGCAGGATCCACGGATGGCCGATCAGGAACGAGAACCGGCGCCCGGTGCGGAGGAAGGCGTCGAAACGCTCGCCGATGATCCGGTCGTAGGCCCCTGGAGCGCTGGCGGGATCGGCCAGGAAGAGGTCGGCCGCGAGCATCCCGGACTCGAGCCCGTAGTCGATCCCCTCACCATTCATGGGGTTCACCAGCCCGGCGGCGTCGCCGATGGCCACCCAACCCGGCCCGCTCCGGCGCTGCGAGCTCATCGGTAGCCGCCAGGCCCGAGGTCGCTCGAGGTACTCCCCCACCCCCCACTCGTCGCGGACCATGTCCCGGTACAGGTCCACCAAGCGGTTGAGGTTCAGCTGGCGGAAGCCCTTCATGGTCGACAGGGCCCCGACACCGAGGTTGACGGTGCCGTCGCCGACCGGGAACATCCAGCCATAACCCGGAATCGGGGTTCCCGACGGGTCCCGCAGGGCCAGCGAGGCCTCCAGCAGGCGGTCGTCGTGGCGGGGGCTGGCCACATAGGTGCGGATGGCGATGCCGTAGGGCTCAGCAGGATCCCGGCCCGCGCCCAGCATCCGGGCCACCCGGCCAGGAGCTCCCGTGGCCACCACCACCAGCCCTCCCCGCCAGCGGGCCCCGCCAGCCTCTACACCCTCGACCCGGCCCCCGTCGAGGATCGGCACCGCCTCGGTGTCGAACACCAGCTCCGCGCCCGCCTCCTCGGCGGCGCCGATGAGGTGCTCGTCCATCTCGCGGCGTGTCCAGACCGCGCCATAGGGCGGGAACCGGCCCTGGCCCGGCCAGGGAAGCTCACGCCGCACCGACCCCGCGATCATGCGGAGCCCGTCGATGCGATGGGCCGCACCGTGGTCGATCTTCAGCTCCTCGAGGGCCGCCACGGCTCGGGGCGTGAGGCCGTCGCCGCACACCTTGTCGCGCCCCCGGGGGCCCTTTTCGAACAGCACCACGGATGCGCCCCCGCGGGCGGCGCGCATGGCCGCCGCGGCGCCGGCGGGACCTCCGCCGATGACGATCACATCACGCTCGTGCACCCGTCCAGGGTGCCGGATCCCGAGCCGGAATCCGCAGTCGAGCCGCCCGGCCTCGACCGCCACGGTCGTGAGAGAGTGGAGGCGTGCTGATCCTGCTGCGGCACGGGCAGACGCCCGTCAACGCCGAGTCCCGACTACAGGGGAACGTCGACCCGCCGCTGGACGAGGTCGGCATCGAGCAGGCCCAGCGCGCCGGAGACTACATCCGCCGCCGTTGGAAGATCGACCAGGTGATCACCAGCTCGCTCAACCGGACCACTCAGACCGCCGAGCTCGCCGGGTTCCACGATGCGGTGATCGACGACCGCTGGCGCGAGCTCGACTTCGGCGACTACGACCAGCGGCGGGTCGGCGACGTCATCAGCGAGATGACCCGACGCTGGCGCGACGACGCCAGCTTCGCCCCCACTCGGGGCGAGTCCATGTCCGAGATGCACGCCCGGGTCTCGGAAGCCTGCGGAGAGCTGGCCCTCCGGGTGGTCGACGAGAACATCCTCGTCGTGACCCACGCCACCCCCATCAAGTCGGCGGCCGTGTGGGCCCTGGGCGGTCCCCCCTCGATGATCCTGAACCTCTGGGTCAACGTGGGCACGGTCACCGTCCTCCGCGAGCTGCGCGGCGACCTGGTCCTGAGCGAGTTCAATATCTCTGTCCCGGATGGGGCCCCAACGCTGGGCTGATAGCCCGGGCGGGGCCCCAACCCCGCCCTCCTCCGCAGCGTGGGGCCCCTGCCCCACGCCGGCCGTCACGGCCGACAGAGCCGGCCGGGCCCTGCCAATCACCCGGGCGGGGCCCCAACCCCGCCCTCCTCCGAAGCGTGGGGCCCCTGCCCCACGCC
>JBFINV010000105.1:0-7512 GCA_041611015.1 Acidimicrobiales bacterium
CGGGGGGGGCCGTGGCCGTCCATGTGGATCACCAGATCGACCTCCGGCGGGGGGTCCAGCAGCTCCCGGCCGGCGATCATGCTCTCATCGAAGTTGTGCACCACGACCAGCTTCGGCGGCAGCCGGTTCTCCCGGATCACCTCGGCGACCAGCTGCATCACCTCGTTGATCTCGGTGGCATCCGACGAGCCGATCACCTGGTTGGGGATCTGGCCCTCCTCCATGTCCCATTCTGGGTCCAGGGCGATGTGCACATCCGGCTGAGCGAGCAGATCCAGGTACTGGGGGACCTGGTCGAGGTAGGTGTCACGGCCGGTCTGGAAGTCGATCAGCATCACCCCGTCGGCCTCACGGATGGTGTCGAGGAACGCCCAGATGTCCTCCACCGGGATGGGGTGGCTGTAGTCGCCGTCGTCGCCGGGCAGGTATTGGGCCACGGTGGCGATCACCTCGAACCCCACCACGACCGGCCGCTCCGGGCTCCCGTAGGGCTCTGCCTGCTCGACCAGCCGTTCGAGCACCGACGCCGGGTCGCCGTCGCCGAGGGTGCCCAGGGGCGGCGCGTACGGCACCCCGTAGAAGGCCACCAGCCGGTGGTTGCGCAGGTCGGGCAGGGCCTGGTCACAGGCCCGCCACCCCGGCAGCTGCTCGGGGCGGGCCACGCAGAGGGTGGCCGGCTCGGTGCCGCCGGTCAGAGTCACCTCGCCGTCGAAGCCCGCGAAGACCCCGGGCAGGTCGTGGCGCTCGGCCACGTCGGGGCGCTCGATCGTTATGGGGATGGTGCCGATCTGCTTCCCGTCGGCGAGGACCTCCACCCGGTCGGTGCCCACGGCCCAGCCGGCCAGGCGCACGGTGCCGTCGTCGGTTCGCTCGGCCTGCTCGAGCGTCACCTCGTCGGGGGTGTCGTGGCGGGGCGGCCCGTCGGCGACGAAGGGGGGCAGGGTGATGGCGGTCTCGGGCGAGGCGTCGCCGTTCTCGTTGGCGGCGTCGCGCACGACCACCACCACGATCACCGCGAACGCCAGGAATGCGCTCGCCAGGGTGCGCCCGTGCCGGCCAAACATCGGAGGCAAGATACCGGCGCTGCCCCCACCTCCCCCAAAACCGCTGGTCAGCAGCACAAGGGGTCAGACCCCGCCGCGGGTGGGGTCAGGGCCCTTCGAGGTGGGGGCGAGGGTTTGTCCACAGCGGGGGGTCAGCCGATCAGGGCTTCGATGGAGTCGTAGAGCCGCACTGCGTCGAGCTCGCCGGGGAACGTGGTCACCAGCCTGCCCTCGGCGTCGTAGAAGGCGGTGATCGGCATGCCGCCGGTGCCGCCGAGACTCCGGTACAGACCGTTGTTGCGAGACCCGCCGACGTCGTCCACCAGGATCTGGTCGTCGATGCCGTTGCGCTCGGCCATGGGCCGCCAGTTCCCCGTCTCGTTCGAGTTGACGAACACGATCTGGACCTGGTCGCCGAAGTCATCGATCGCCTGGCGGAACAGCGGCAGCTCCCGGTCGCAGGCCACGCACCACGACGCGAAGAAGTTGACCACCAGCGGGGTGCCCGAGAAGTCCGCCAGGGTCACCCGTCCGTCACCATCGGGATCGTTGTCCTCGTCCAGCGCCGGCAGGTCCCAGGCGCTCGCGTCGGTGACCCCGGTCTGGTCCTCGCCGAGCACCACCGACAGCACGACGACCACCACCACGACCGCCACCACCCCGCCCCCCAGCAGCCACCAGCTGAACGTCCCGCTTCGCGACCGGCGGGGCTGCAAGGGCCGTGCCGGGACCACGTCGGCCTTCGCCGCAGCCGGCTCCGGCTCCGCCCGGAGTGGTTTCCCGGCCTGCTTCGGCGCCTGGTAGCCGCTGTGGCGCTTGGCCTTCTTCTTCGCCATGGTTCCTCCGGCAGACGCCTGTCAGCCCAGGTTGACCAGGGACTCCAGCCCGATGCGACGCAGCAGGTCCTGGAGCTCGGTGGTGACCCGGATCAGTTGGTTGAAGATCAGCAGCACGCCGAACCCCGCGAGCAGGATCGACGACACGACCACGATGGTCCGCAGGTTGCGTTGGACCCAGAGGAGGCTCGCCGACAGCCGCCCCATCAGCAGCCCGACCACGAGGAACGGCACCCCCAAGCCCAGGGTGTAGACCGCCAGCAGCGACGCCCCGGTGGTGGCCCGGCCCGAGCTGGCCGCGATCGCCAGGATCGACGTCAGCACCGGACCGATGCAGGGGGTCCAGCCGAAGCCGAACGCCACCCCGGCGACCGTGGGCGCGGCCCGGCCGTAGCGACCCAGCTGGGGGTGGAAGCGCATCTCCTGGTAGAGCCACGGGGCTTGCAGGTGGATGGAGCCGAGCATGAACAGTGCCATGGCCAGCACCAGGGCGCCCGACACCCGGGTCAGCAGTATCTGCTGCTCGAAGACGACGTTGCCGACGGCGGTGGCGGAGATGCCGAGGAGCACGAACACGGTGCCGAAGCCGAACACGAACAGGCCCGTGTCCCGGGTCACGGCCAAGGCGTTGGAGCGCCTGGACTCCTGGAGCTCACCCACGTCGAGACCGGTGATGATCGACAGGTAGCCGGGCACGAGGGGCAGCACGCAGGGGGATCCGAAGCTGATGAGGCCTCCACCGAAGGCGACCCCGTAGGTGAGCGGGGAGATCCCGGCGTCGGGGTCGATCACCCGTCCCCCCGCCGGCCCCGGGGGCGTACCGCGCCACCAGGTCGCACCTCGTCCATTCCCCCCGAACCCGGGTGCGGCCGGGCCGCATTCCGGTCAGAGGTTGCCGACCAGGCGCTGGTGGGTCAGGACCAGGACCTCACGGAGGAGCCAGGACCGGCGCGAGCGGGTCCACCACTGCCGAGAACCCGGGTCGAAGCCGACCCCGAGGACCTCGGGTGGTACGACCGCCCTCAGCCCGGCCGTTTCCAGGATGGCAACGCAGCGACCGGCATGCGAGGGGTGGGCGATGACCCCCACGGTGTCCCAACCGGCGCGTGACGCCAGCTCGACCGCTGCTCGGGCCACCGCTGCGGTGTCGACGTAGGCCGTCGGGCCCAGGCCGTTCGACTCACGCACAAGAGCCTCCAGGTCCACCACGAGCCGACCCCGCGCGGTGGCGGCTCGGGCGACCTCGGTCTGCGCCAGCAGCGGCAGCTGTGGGAAACGATCGGCGATGGCACCGAGCTGCCGATTGGCCTGGCTGACCGAACCGCCCCGGCCGGCACCGAAGGAGAAGGCCACCAGCACCTGCGCTCGCTCGAGCGCTCCCCGCCGGGGGGCGTCCGTCCCCCGGGCTCGGCGGACCAGGTCCCACACGCCGAGACGGCCGGGCGGCGCCGCGGGCGGCGCAGCTGGCATGGTGCGGATGGGAGCCATGGACCCCCGAGTGTCGGCAGCACCGGCCGCGGCCGCAATGGGCGGACCCGCTCAGGCCGCGGGCACCACCCGGACCTCCACGTAGCGGTCGTCGAGGAGCACCTGGCGCGCCAGCTCGGTGAGCCGGCTGGCCGGCACCGACGCCGCAGTCCGGATCCGCTGGCCCACCGTCGGCACCGACGCCCCCGGGGTGCTGGCATGGAGCAGCATGTCGAGCCAGTCTCGGTTGGACAGCAGCTCGACGTCGCGCTCGACCTGGGACCGAGCCCGGGCAGCCTCGTCCTCGGCGACCCCCCGGCGCAGGTCGCCGATGACCGCGAAGATCTCGGCGACGATCCGGTCGAGGTCCTCGGGGTCACCCCGCACTTGGACGAAGGTCTCCACGAGCGGATCGGGGACGGCGACGCTGGTGATCGACGCCGACGGGGAGTACGTGACCCCGAGGGCCTCGCGCAACCGGTCACGCAGTCGGGTCGCGAGCACCCGTTCGAGGACCTGCAGCTCGATGTCGGTTCGCGGATCGCTCGACCGCTCGGCGGTGATGAGGAGCTGCACCCCGCCCAACACGTCCTCCCCGACGCGCACCTGACGCCGGACCACGCCGCGCGGCGGCGAGGGCGAACGGTCGACCCAGGGGTCGGGGTCCCCGTCGCTCGGGAGGGTTCCCAGGTAGCGAGCGGCCAGATCCTCCACCTGCGCCGGCTCCAGGTCGCCGACCACGGCGACCACGGTGCCGGCGGCGTCGGCGAAGCCGGCCCGGTGCACCCGCTCGACGTCGGCGGGCACGAGGTCGTCGAGATCGTCGATCGCCGGGAACATGCGGTACCGGGGATCGGAGCCGTACCGAGCGTCGAGCATCTCGGCCGTGGCGGCCATCGACGGTATCGCCGAGGGGTTCGCAGCGACGGGTCGCAGCTCGGCGACGGCGGTCTCGAGCGCCGAAGGTCGAACCCGGGGCGCGGCCAGGTACCGGTTGACCAGCTGGAAGGCCAGCTCGGGTCGCTCGCTCGAGCCCCCGGCCAGCACGCGCTCGAAGGTCTCGTCCCAGGACAGGCGGGCGAAGGCCTCCTGGCCCGCCAGGAGCCGGTCGAGCTGGACCTGGTCGAGGTCCCCCACCCCGCTGCGACCGAGGACCTCCGCGTGGACGAACGCTGCGGCCAGCTCACCCTCGTCCAGCACGGAGCGTCCCCCGGGGTTCCGAACCTCGATGCGGAACGAGCCCTCGGCGATGCCGGTGTGCTTGAAGAGCACGCGGACGCCGTTGTCGAGCTCGAAGGTCCGGGCTCCGAGAGCCGCGATCTCGCCCCGCGCCGTGACGGGGGCCGGGTCCGGTGGCGCCATGAGGGCCCCCACAGCTCCCGTGTCTGGCGCCCGGGGTGTGACCTCGCGCCCGCCGACGTCGTCGAGAACGAGCCGGACCGCGGCGTGGCTCGGCAGTGTGCGGGCGTCGCGCTCGGGTCCCACGACCACCACCTGAGGGGCTCGCCGGTCGAGCACAGCCAGGTACACATCGGCGACGTAGCCGGTGGTCATCTCCTCGAGCAGTCGGGTCTCGAGCGTCAGCCGCTGCTCCCAACCCAAGGCGGGGGTCCCGGCGAGGAAGTGGTCGGTGTAGCGAGCCGCGTGTTCGTGGTCCTGGGTCGTCGCCTGGCCCGCGGCCTCCTGCTCCAGCATCTCGAGCATGGCGGCCCGGGCCCGCTCCAGCTCGGCGGGGTCGAAGCCGTGGTGGCGGATCCGAGCGACCTCCTCGAGCAGATGCTCCAGAGAGGCCTCGAGATCCCCGGGCCGGGCCTCCGCCAGCAGCCCCGGGGTGCCGAGGCCCCGTGCCAGGGGCGTCACCGAGGTGTAGGCGCGGTGGTAGGGAGCCTGGCCCCGGGATGCGTCGGCGGCGAGCCGCGCGTCGATCATCCTGGCGGCCAGCTGGTGGGCGAGCGCCCGCCGGTAGGCACCCACCGTGTCGATCGGCTCGACCGGGCCCGGCCAGATCACCTCCACGAAGGCGTCGGCCCGGTCCGGGTCGGCCAGGCGCCGGTACCCGACCGTGCCGGCATCGGGTACCTCGACGGGTTCGCGCTTGCGGGCGCCGGCCGGCGACGCCAGCTGCCCGAGATGGGCCACGAGTAGGGACTCGACCCTGTCCGGGTTCACCTCGCCCACCACGACCACCGCCATCAGGTCGGGCCGGTACCAGTCCTCGTAGAACCGCCGCAGCTGCTCGGCCGGCATCGACTCGATGGACTCGAGTTCCCCGATCGGCGCCCGGCCCTGGTAGCTGGTCCCGGCGGCGAGCAGGTCGGTGTACAGCGCGTGGAGCCGGCCGTCGGGGCCCCGGCGGCGCAGCTGCCACTCCTCGGCCACCACCGCGCGCTCTGCTGCGACCTCGGCTGGGTCGATGGTGGCCCGGGACGCCCACTGGGCGAGGACCTCGACCCCGGTCTGCACCAGCGCCGGATCGTCGGTGGGCAGCGACAGCTCGTAGACGGTGTGCTCGTAGCCGGTGGATGCGTTCAGATCGGGCCCGAACTGGCTTCCGAACGACTCCAGGACCTCGATGAGCTGATTGGCCGGCCAGCGCTCGGTCCCGTTGAACAGCATGTGTTCGACGAAGTGGGCCACGCCCGACTGGTCCTCGTCCTCCTGCAGCGACCCGGCTGCCAGCGCGAGGCGCAGCTCGGCCCGGCCGCCGGGCGCGGTGTTGGGGCGGATGTAGTAGGTGAGCCCGTTGTCGAGGGTGCCGATCCGCACGTCCGGGTCGATCGGCAGCGGCTCGCTGTCCGAGGGTGCGAACGGGGTGGGGGTGGGGGTCGGCGTGGGAGTGGCGGTGGGCGCCGGGGTGGCCGTTGGTGCGGGCGAAGGGGTCGGCGCTGTCGGCGTCGGGGCGACGGTGGGTGTCGGCGGCGTGGGCGGCGGCGCGCCAGCCTCGGGGGCGGCGCTGCACCCGGCAGCGAGCAACGCCATGGCGACAACCGCGCTCGCCGCTCGGTTCCGGCGCGCAGCCATGCCGGACACTACCCGGCGGTCTCGACCACCCGCTCCAGCACCCAGTCGGGATGGTCCTCGACGGTTCGGCGCAACCGCCCCGAGGAGTCGAAGAGGGCGAACAGGGTGCCGTCGAGGGACCCGAGGACCCGGGTCCCCCTGAGCTCGCGAACCCGCTCGGCGGTGGCGGGATCGGTCCGGCGAGCCACCGCCCACGACGTCGGGGTGAGCTCCACCCGGGCCCCGAACTCGTGCTCGAGCCGGTGCGCGAACACCTCGAACTGCATCTGGCCGACGGCCCCCAGCACCGGCGAGGCCGTGGGTGCGTCGAGGTCGCGCAGCACCTGTACCACTCCCTCCTCGTCCAGCTGGTCGAGCCCCTTGCGGAACTGCTTGGACTTGGAGACCTCGACCGGCCTGGCGCTCCAGAACAGCTCGGGCTCGAAGCGGGGGATGGGCGGGTAGGCGATCTCCTCGCCCTCGTAGAGGGTGTCGCCGATCCGGAGGTCGGTGGCGTTCACCAGGCCGATCACGTCGCCGGGATACCCCACGTCGACGGTGTCCCGCTCGGCCCCGAACACCGAGGTGGCGAACTTGGTGTTGAACGGCTTGCCGAGACGCTGGTGGGTCACCTGCATGCCCCGCTCGAACCGGCCCGAGTTCACCCGCAGGAACGCCATCCGGTCCCGGTGGGAGGGATCCATGTTCGCCTGGACCTTGAAGACGAAGGCCGAGAAGGGGCTGTCGAGGGGTCGGTAGGCGCCGTCGACGGAGGCTCGAGGCGTGGGCGGGGGCGCCAGATCGATCACCGAGTCGAGCAGGTGCCGGACCCCGAAGTTGGTCAGCGCGCTCCCGACGAACAACGGGCTGGTCTCGCCGGCCAGGAACGTCTTCGGGTCGTGGGTGGCGCCGATCTCGTCCAGGAGGGCCACCTCCTCGACCGCTCGCTCCCAAGCCGGTCCTTCCTCACGGGCGGCCGCGCTGGCGTCGACGATCTCCTCGGGGGCCTCGGTGGCGCCCCGGCTGGTGCGCGCGAAGCGCACGAACTCGCGGCTGCGCCGGTCGATCACGCCGCGGAAGTCGCCGCCGTCGCCGACCGGCCAGGTGACCGGGGTGGTGTGCAGCCCGATGAGCTCCTCGATCTGGTCCATCAGCCCGAGGGGCTC
>JBFINV010000106.1:0-7487 GCA_041611015.1 Acidimicrobiales bacterium
ATCGCGTGGCCGCCGAGCTGGCATCCGAGGCGGGCGAGCTGCTGCTCGACGTGCGTGCCGAGATGGCCCGTGCCGGGGCCCCTCCGGCCGAGCTGAAGGCCACCGGCGACCGCCGGAGCCACGATCTGCTGATGTCCCGGCTGCGCCAGCAACGGCCCGACGACGCGATCCTGAGCGAGGAGGCCGCCGACGACCGAGCCAGGCTCGGGGCTCGCCGGGTGTGGATCGTCGATCCCCTCGACGGGACCCGCGAGTTCGGTGAGCCCCCGCGTACCGACTGGGCGGTACACGTGGCCCTGGTCGAGGGGGAGTCGCCCATCGCGGGGGCGGTGGCCCTGCCGGCCCTCGGGCTCACCTTCGGCACCGCCGAGCCCCCCGAGCCGCCACGGGTCCCCGTGGGGGTACCCCGGATCATCTGCAGCCGCACCCGGCCCGGACCTGCAGCCGAGCTGTTGGCCGAGCGGCTCGACGGCGAGCTCGTCCACATGGGCTCGGCGGGGGCCAAGACCATGGCCGTCGTGCGCGGGGAGGCCGAGATCTACGCGCACACCGGTGGCCAGTACGAGTGGGACTCGTGCGCGCCGGTGGCGGTGGCCCAGGCTGCAGGGCTCCACGCCAGCCGGCTCGACGGCAGCCCCCTGCGCTACAACCAACCGAACCCCTACCTGCCCGATCTTCTCGTCTGCCGTCCCGAGCTGGCCCCCGACGTGCTGGCGATCATGACCCAGGCGTCGTGACCCGGTCCGGCCCGCACCGCTGACGGTGGCCGCACCGCTGCGACTGCGCTCATCCCGCCCTCGTCTGGAACGATCGGAGTCGTGCCCGTGACCGCATCCGACCCAGCCGACACCGAGCCCGGCGCCGCCACCGAGCGACCCGGTGCCTTCGCTGCGGACGGGCCGTGGGTCCTACCGGCCGGCGAGGAGCTGGCCTGGCAGCACTGCATCGACCTGCGTCGGGCGGTGGCGAGGCGCCGGGTGCCCGAGCTCACCGAGCCCGGACGGCTCCCACCCGGCCCCCGGGTGCTCCGGGTGGCCCGCAAGCTGAGCGTCGCCGTCGCCGGCTGGCGCATCTTCGGTCGCCGGAAGGGCTCGTCCGGCTCTCGGGCGGATCTGGCCCGCCGGCTGCGGCGGGCTGCGGAGTCGCTCGGACCCACCTACATCAAGCTGGGCCAGATCATCTCGAGCGGCGAGGGCATCTTCCCCGTGGAGCTGGTGGGCGAGTTCCGCAAGTGCCGCGACCAGGTGCCCGCTGAGCCCTTCGAGGTGGTCGAGCGGGTGATCCGTGAGGAGCTGGGTCGACCGGTGTCCGAGGTGTTCATCGAGCTCGACCGGGAGCCGTTGGCGGCAGCGTCGATCGCGCAGGTCCACCGGGCGGTGCTGCGCCACGGTCCCTGCGGGGGCCCCGTCGAGGTGGTGGTCAAGGTGCAGCGGCCCTCGGTGGCCCGGCTGGTGGTCGAGGACCTGCGGGCCATGTCGTGGCTGGCGCCGTTCCTCGTCGGCCGGATCCCGGTGTCCTCGCTGGCGAACCCCCCGGCCCTGGTAGAGGTGTTCGCCCAGACGATCGTGGAGGAGCTCGACTTCCGCCTCGAAGCCCAGAACATGCTCGACATCGCCGAGTCCTTCGACCGCCTGGGCCAGACCAGCTTCGTGGTCCCCCGACCCCACCCCGAGCTGGTGACCCGGCGGCTGCTCGTGATGGAACGGCTCAGCGGGTTCGACTTCGATGCCGTCGACGACATCACCGGGGCCGGCATCGACACCCATCAGCTGGTGCGCAGCGGCATGATCGGCTTCCTGGAGGGGGCCATGCTCCACGGCGTCTTCCACGGTGACCTGCACGGCGGGAACCTGTTCGTGCAGCCCGATGGCCGCACCGCCCTGCTCGACTTCGGGATCGTCGGCCGCTTGAGCGAGCCCCGGCGGGTCGCGTTCTTGCGCCTGCTGATGAGCTCGACCATGAACGACGTGCGTGGCCAGCTGGCCGCCATCCGGGACCTGGGGGCACTGCCCCCCGACACCGACCTCGACGCCGTCATCGCCGACCTGGGCCTCGACGGTCCCCCGGTTGACCCCACCACCCTCGCCCGGGACGAGCTGGTGGCCGAGATGAACCGGGTGGTGAAGGCCCTCCTCGGGTACGGGGCCCGGATGCCGAAGGAGCTGATGCTGTTCGCCAAGAACATGGTCTTCCTCGATGCGGCCATCGCCACCCTGGCCCCGGACGTGGACCTGTTCGCCGAGATCACGCACCTGGCGATGTACTTCGCCCAGACCCACGGGGCCGAGATCGCCGCCGCTCTCGGCGTCGACCCGAGCAGCTACCGGGTGGATCTGACGGCTGTGAAGGGATCGTTCGGCCTCGACGACACCGTCGACACCCTGACCTATCGCGACCTGCAGAAGCGGCGCGAGCTCATCCGCAAGCGGCTGGCCCATCGCCGCTGAGCCCCGCGCGGGCTCGGCCCGCCGGCCGCCGGATCAGGGTCCGATCGCGGACAGGATCGGTTGGCTGAGCGCGGCCAGGGCTGCGTCCCGGTCAGCCGGGGCGTGCTGGAACAGCACCAGATGGGTCTCGCCGTCGTCGTCGACCGCGAAGAGGTCGATCACGCCGCTGGGAACCACCAGCTCGTGGTGACTCCAGGTGCGGTCCCCGACCGTGACCGGTGCGAGCTCGACCGGCTCGGCATCGAGGGTGGCGGCCACGTTGTCGACGAACACGCTCGGAGGCAGCCCCGACACCACCTGCTGCAGGATCACGGACACGTGGAGCGCGTTGTCGCCCTGCACGAAGGTGCCGTCGCCGAGGCTCTCCCATCCCACCGGAGCCACGCCCGAGGCCGAGAAGAACGCCTGGTCGACCGAGAAGGGCTCGAACTCGATGTCGGCGAAGATGTCCGGGGTCCAGTCCGGGGGCTCGATGTCGCCGATGCAGCTGGTGTCGGGGTCGGCCTGGGGGTCGGCGAGGAAGGAGACCACGATCTGCTGGCCGCACTCTTCGGTGATCGCCCCGTGGCCGGTGTGGGGCAGCTCGACGTAGGTCGCGGCCGCCAGGCCGTCCAGTAGCGAGGCGGTGTCCGACGGCGGGGTGATCGGGTCGAACACCCCGGCCAGGAGCAGGGTGGGTATGTCGCTCACCACCGGCTCGTTCTCCACGGGCGGCGCGGCACCGGTGTCGAGCGCCGAGCAGATGTCGGCGACCACGTCGAGGCTCTCGGGGGGTGCCAGGCGATCGTAACGCTCGTCGCCGGTGCGGCCGGCCTCGGCTGCGGCCTCGTCGAGGAAGGGGGCCTCCTCGTGGCACTGGACCGACCAGTACATCCCGGCAGCCAGCAGCTCGGCGCTGGTGACCAGCTGGCCCATCAACGCCGCAGCCCCGGACGTCTCGCCGCTCTCGAGCTGCTCCACCAGCTCCGGGAAGCCAGCGACGCCGCTCTTGCCGTACAA
The DNA here is from genome assembly GCA_041611015.1 of Acidimicrobiales bacterium. Classification (GTDB taxonomy): domain Bacteria; phylum Actinomycetota; class Acidimicrobiia; order Acidimicrobiales; family UBA8592; genus JBFINV01. Next base: position 3,447 of record JBFINV010000106.1, read on the forward strand.
GGCGTTGAACCCCAGCTCGACGAGTCCGGTTCCGTCCAGGGCCGCCGGGTGCTGTTCGCCGGTGAGGTTGTTGGCCACGTCGAAGCGCAACGGCTCGGCGTCGAGACGATCGACCAGCGCGAAGAACCGCTGCTCCAGGTCGGGGAAACGCTCGGCACAGTCGCTCGAGGAGGCGCAGGCGTCGAAGAGGGTGTCGAAGGCTCGCTTCCCCGTCTTGGGGACGTCGAGGAGCGGATCGCGCTGGGTGGCGACCACCGAGTCGAGCACCGCAGCCCGGATGCCCTCCGGATGCAGGCGCATGAGGGTCTGGCCCAGGCGGGTCCCGTACGAGACCCCCAGCACGTTCCAGCGCTCGTGACCCAGGGCCCGCCTGAGCGCGTCCACGTCGTGGGCGTTCTGCACCGAGTTGTACGCGCCGGGGTCGATGCCCTTCTCGCGCAGGTCGGCGGCGCAGTCGGAGACGGCCTGGCCGAGGGCCTCCACCTCGCTGCCGGGGTCGAGGGTCTCGTCGAGCAGGTCCACCTGGAGCTCGACCACCACGTTGCAGGCCAGCTCCGGATCGGCCGAGCCCGTGCCCCTCTGTCCCAGGATCACGATGTCGTGGTGCTCGACCATGGTGCCGAAGACCAGATCGAAGGACTGGCTGATCAGCGCCAGGGCGTCGCCACCGGGACCACCCTCGAGGTACACGATGGGCTCGGCGTCGTTGGCCCCCGCCGAGAAGATCCCCACGTGCAGGCGTATGGTGTCGCCGTCGTCGGGATCGTCCCAGCGTTCGGGCACCTCGAGCCAGCCGCAGCTCGCCGTGACGTCGGCGGGTTCGGCGAACGCACAGGAGTCCTCGGTCCAGGTGAACGCCTGCTCCGAGTCGTCGGTGCTGGTGACCGGATCGTCGTCGGAGTCGGTCGTGGTGGCCGGGTCCTCGCCCGGCGTCGGCGTGGGATTCCTGGGGTCGATCTCGTCGGGCGGCGGTGCGGCCTCGTCGGGCACCTCGACCCGCAGCGTGGTGCCACAGGCGGCAGCGACCAGCGCCCACAGCACGAGCGCGAGCGCGACGACACGGGGGCGGCGGGGCACCACCGAAGCGTGCCACACCGATGGTGGCCACCGGTGGCAACGCCCGTTGCCTGTGGCGCTTGTCGACCGGCCCGCCGGTCACATCGGCCAGCAGCGGCAACCGGTAGGGTGCGGCGGTGCGTCTGGTGATCGCAGTCTGCTCGGTGGACTACGAGGGCCGGCTGAGCGCCCATCTCCCGCCGGCACGCCGCCTCATCATGGTGAAGGCCGATGGGTGCGTCGCGGTCCACGCCGACGGCGGTGCGTACAAGCCGCTCAACTGGATGAACGCACCCAACCGCCTCGTCGAGTCCGAGGGGCAGTGGGTGGTGACGAACCCGAAGGGTGAGCGCCTGGTGATCCGCCTCGACGAGGTCCTGGCCGACACCTCCCACGAGCTCGGCACCGACCCCGGCCTGCAGAAGGACGGGGTGGAGGCCCACCTCCAGGAGCTGCTGGCCGCCGACCCCGAGGTGATCGGCCCGGGCATGTCGCTGGTCCGGCGCGAGTACCCCACCGACATCGGGCCGGTGGACCTGGTCTGTCGGGACTCGACGGGCGGAGCCGTGGCCATCGAGGTCAAGCGGCGGGGCGAGATCGACGGGGTGGAGCAGCTCACCCGCTACCTGGACTTTCTCAACCGCGACCCCACGCTGCGCCCGGTACGGGGGGTGTTCGTGGCCCAGGAGATCAAGCCTCAGGCCAAGGTGGTGGCGGCGTCCCGCGACATCGCCTGCGTGGAGGTCGACTACGACGAGCTGCGAGGCATCGAGTCCAACCAGACCCGCCTCTTCTGAGGGAAACCGGGCCCCGACGGGACCCGGGGCGGCGCCAAATCGTCGCCTGCCATCACTACCCTGGACCGATCGAATCCCCGGTCATCTCGACGGATCGGCGGCCGCCGAAGCGGGCCAAGCCGTCCCCGCAGCCCCCCGCACGCGGGGCTCGTCTGCGCGATCCTCGGTTGCTGATCCCGCTGGCGGTGCCGGTGGCAGCCCTGTTGATCCTGGTCATCGCCTGGGGTGTGGACACCGCCCTCAACTCCGGGCGGGTGGCCCGGAACGTGTCGGTCGCGGGCGTCGACGTCGGTGGCCTCGACCGGGCCGAGCTCGAGACCGAGCTCAGCACCCTCGCCGAGCGCTACTCCCGGACCGAGGTGATCATCCTCACCGCCGACGGCGAGGTCCGCACCACGGCCGGCGATGTGGGCCTCGAGCTGGACCCGATGACCACCGCCGACCAGGTCATGGAGATCGGTCGGGGGAGCGCCTGGTCCAGGCCGTTCGCCTGGTTCGCCGGCCTCTTCGGCGAGCGCACCAGCGAGGCCACCGTGCGGCTGGCCGACGACGCCGAGGCCGCCCTGGCGCGCCTCGGTGAGCTGGTCAACCGCAACCAGTCCGATCCCATCGAGCCCGAGCTCGACGTGATCGACGGGGTGGTCACGGTGATCCCGGGCACAGCGGTCTCACGCTTCGACGTGTCCAGCATCCGCGACGACCTGGTCGAGGCAGCACAGCGGGGGACGGTGCCCATCGAGGTCGAGGCGGGCTCGCTGCAGCTCAACCCCACCATCAGCGACGCCGACGCCCAGGCCTTCGCCGACCAGATGAACGCCATGACCGAAGACGGCTTCGCAGTCACCGCGGGCGGAGAGACCCGGGACTTCAGCGCCGCCGAGGTGCGCTCCTGGCTGGTGCTCACCCGCGAAGATCGGGTCTTCGGCTTCCACCTCGACCAGGAGCGCGTGGCTCAGGCACTGCGCGAGCGGTTCCAGGAGGTGGTGATCGCCGATGCCACCACCGAGGTGACCGTGATCGACGGCGAGGTCCGCCTCGACGGCTACGTGGCCCGAGCCTGCTGCACTCCCGACTCCCACGAGCGCATCGAGGCCGCCCTGGTGGCGGGCGACAACCAGGCCCGACTCCAGCTCGAGCGGGTGAACACCGGCGAACAGGAGCTGCTCCGCGAGATCGGCATCGTCGAGCTGGTCGCCGAGGCCACCACGCCCCACGACTGCTGCCAGAGCCGGGTCGTCAACATCCAGCTGTTCGCCGACCTGGTGCGGGGGGTGATCATCGAGCCCGGCGAGACCCTCTCGCTCAACGAGCACGTGGGTCCCCGCACTCGCGAGAAGGGGTTCGTGGAGTCCGGCGTCATCTACCGGGGTCGCCTGCAGACCGACGTGGGCGGCGGGATCTCGCAGTTCGCCACCACCATCTTCCAGGCCATGTTCTACGCCGGGATCGACATCGACGAGTACCAGGCCCACACCCTGTGGTTCTCGCGGTACGAGGACTTCGAGGGCCGACGCGGCATCGAGTCCACCATCTCGTTCCCGAAGCCCGACGTGGTCTTCACCAACAACACCCCCTACCCACTCCTGATCTGGCCCACCTACACCGACACCTCGTTGACCGTGAGCCTCTACTCCACTCGTCACGCCGACGTGGAGGTGGCGGGACAGGACATCTACTCCTCGGGCCAGTGCACGGTCATCGACACCGAACGGTTGCGCCGCTATCCCGACGGAACCACCGAGACCGACATGTTCCGGGCCCTGTACCAACCTGCAGACGGCATCGGCTGTGACGGCAAGCCCACCGACCCCGACGCGGTGCAGCCCTCCGAGCCCGATCCCGATCCGACCCCCGAACCCGACCCGGAACGAACCCCCAGGCGCCGACGCAACCGGGATCCCGAACCCACCCCCGAGCCGGCACCCGAGCCCAGCCCCGCACCCGATCCCAGCCCAGAGCCCAGCCCCGCACCCGAGCCCAGCCCCACGCCCCCGCCCGGTGGCGGTGGTGGTGGTGGCGGCGGCGACGGCAGCAGCGACTCGGGCATCGACGGTGGGGGCGGCTGAGCTCCGGCGGCGGAGGCGGTGGCGACCGGTAACCTCCAGCACATGATCAGCACCGACGTGGCCGTCGTCGGCGCCGGCCCCGCCGGCGCGGCCGCAGCGATCGAGCTGGCTCGCGGCGGCCG
>JBFINV010000107.1:0-7456 GCA_041611015.1 Acidimicrobiales bacterium
GGTTGGTTCGGCCGCGGGCGCAACGAGGGCACGCAGGGCCACCGGTCGGCCCTGGTGGGCGAAGGCGCCGTCGACGGGGCGCCAGGTGTGGTCGCGACCCTGGCCGTCGCGCAGCACCAGCAGCTGGCCCTCGACGTAGCGGACCACCCGACCGGCGGTGCGGCTGGCGCGGTGCTCGAGGGCCATGTCCAGGCGCACGGCCACCGGCTCGGCTTCGACGCCGCGGCGGGGTGGCCCGTCGACGTCGAGCGGGCCCGACAGGATGCCGTCGCCGCTCACGCCCGTACCCGGCGCCGCAGCTCGGCGTGCTGGTCGTCGGTGCCGAGCGCGATGAGCACGTCGTCCACCTTTGGGCGGAGGGTGTGCGGTGGGTGGTGGACGAAGCGACCGGTCGGCTCCCGCAGCGCCAGGATCGTCACCCCGCCCAGGTTGCTCGCTGCGAGCGTCCGCCCGAGCAGCGGCGAGCCCTCCGGCACCGTGACCTCGGTGATGGAGACCGCCAGCTCCCGGTCGTGCATGGTTATGTCCAGGAACTCCGCCACGTTGGGTTGGGTCACCAACGCGGCCATGTGGGCTCCGCCCAGGTGGTGCGGGTTGACCACCCGGTCGGCCCCGGCCTGGTAGAGCTTGGGCTCCGCGCCCGGTGAGGTGGCCCGAGCCACGATGAACAGGTTCGGTTTCAGCGACCTGGCCGACAGGGTCACGTACACGTTGTCGGCCGCGCTGTCGAGGGCCACGACGAGGGCCGAGGCCCGGGGGACCCCGGCTCGGGTCAGCACTCCGTCGTCGGTGGCGTCACCCACCACGAAGAGCCGGTGCTCCATCTCCAGGTCCGGGTCGCGGTCGACCACCACCACCTTCTGGCCCTCACTCCCCAGGGTGTAGCCGATGGACTGGCCCACCTGGCCCCAGCCACACACCACGATGTGGTCGCGCATCTCGTCGATGGTGCGTTCCATCCGCAGCCTCCCGAACTCGCGGGTCAGCCGCCCCTCGAGGAGGGTCTCGAGGAGCACGCCGACGGTGTAGAGCACCGAACCCGCGCCCAGCATGATGAGCGCGACGGTGAAGATCTTGTAGCCGGTGTCGACGTCGCCGAGCTCCCGGTACCCGACCGTCGACACCGTGATCACCGTCTGGTAAACGGCGTCGACGAAGTCGAGGCCGAGGATCAGGTAGCCCAGCGTCCCGCCCAGCAGGACGGCGACCAGGATGGCGAGGGCCACCCGCAACCGGCGCCACAGCTCGCTCGGGCTGGCGCGCAGGGTCCGACGCCACGTCGGCCGTCTCCTCGGCATGTCCCGAAAATGCTGCCACGGCGGCAGCCGCCGCGGTGGGTTGGTCGGTTTGTTGGCCTCGGGCTCCCGTGAGGGCCCGGGGCGGCCGGCTCAGCCGGCGGCGCCCAGGATGGCCTTGGTCTCGAGGAACTCCTGGAGCCCGTCTTCGCCCCACTCGCGACCGTTGCCGGATCGCTTGTAGCCGCCGAAGGGCGCGTTGAAGTCGGGCCCGGCCCCGTTGACGTGCACGTTCCCCGTGCGGATCTGGCGGGCCACGTCGACGGCGTGCTGGTGATCACCCGACGAGACGTAGCCGGAGAGCCCGTACTCGGTGTCGTTGGCGATCCGGATGGCCTCTTCCTCGTCGGCGTAGCCGATGATGGACAGGACCGGTCCGAAGATCTCCTCACGGGCGATGGTCATGTCGTTGGTCACGTGGGAGAAGACCGTGGGCTGGACGTAGTAGCCCGTGCTCACCCCGTCCGGCCTGCCCGGTCCGCCGATCTCCAGCTTGGCCCCCTCCTCGATGCCCTTCTGGATGTAGCCCTGGATCTTCTCGAACTGGGCTTCGGACACCACCGGGCCGATCTGGATCCCCTCGCCGTCGGTCCCGGCGTGGACCCGCTCGGCGGCGGTGCGGGCGATGGCGGCGGCCTCCTCCATGCGGTGCTGGGGCACCAGCATCCGGGTGCCGGCGTTGCAGGACTGGCCCGAGTTGGTGCACATGCCCACCACGTCCCGGGAGATGGCGGCCTCGAAGTCCGCATCGTCGAGGATGATGTTGGCCGACTTGCCACCCAGCTCCTGGGCCACCCGCTTGACGGTGGGCGCAGCGTTCCTGGCCACCTCGATCCCGGCCCGGGTGGAGCCGGTGAACGACATCATGTCCACGTCCGGATGCGATGCCAGCGCCGTCCCCACCGTGGGGCCGTCCCCGTTCACGAGGTTGAACACCCCGGCGGGGACCCCGGCGGCGTCGAGGACCTCGGCCAGGATCAGCGCGTTCAGGGGGGCCACCTCCGAGGGCTTGAGCACCATGGTGCAGCCCGCAGCCAGCGCCGGCGCCAGCTTGCAGGCGATCTGGTTGAGCGGCCAGTTCCACGGAGTGATGAGGCCGCAGACGCCCACCGGCTCGTGGACCAGCAGGGTGCTACCGCGCTGCTCCTCGAACTCGAAGTCCTTGAGGATGCCCTGCATGGTCATGAGGTGACCGACGCCGGCTGGTACCTGGGCCTTGGCCGCGAGCTTGGGGGGTGCGCCCATCTCGGCGCTGACCACGGTGGCGAGGTCCTCGGCCCGGGCGATGTACTCGTCGATGACTCGGCCGAGGAGCTCGACGCGCTCTTCGCGGCTGGTCTGGGAGAACGAGGGGAAGGCCCGGCGAGCGGCTGCCACCGCTGCGTCCACGTCCTCGGGCCCGCCCATGGCGATGGTGCAGATGGATTCCTCGGTGGCCGGGTTGATGACGTCGAGCTTGTTGCTCGTCGTGGGCTGGACCCACTGCCCGTCGATGTAGAACTCGTGGGCGTGCTCGATGAGGGAATCCACTGGCGCCTCCAGATCAGGGTGGTTCCCCTGAGTCTGGCAGCGGCGCGCCCCGAATGCGACGCCGTCCGAGCGGTCCGGGTCAGTCCGAGTCGGGCAGCTCGTGGGTCTGCGGTGTGGGCACGGTCTCGTCGGCAGAATCCTCGTCGTGCAGTGGCGTCGGGGCCTCCTCGCCGGGGAGGCGGTCATAGCCCGTCCCACCGGTGCCCTGGCCCCGCCCCGTCTGCAGCTGGCTCCAGTCCTCGGGCTCCTCGGGTGTCATCTGGTCTCGGTCCTTGGTCATGCCCGGGTCCTACCCACCACACCATCGCCCAACCGTCACCGCGCGTACGCGACAGAATACGCGTGCGGACCGATGCCCGGTCTCGGCCCTGCGCCTACGGTCGAGGAGTCCCCGAGAACCGATACACGAGGAGCGAATGACATGGCTGTCTACATGGTCGACCGGGATCTGCCCGGCATCAGCATGGAGGACCTGGCCGCCGCCCAGGGGCGGGCCATCGAGACCGCAGCGGCGTTCCGCGCCGATGGCAAGGACGTCAACTACATCCGCAGCACGTTCGTGCCCGGCGAGTCCCACTGCATGTGCCTGTTCGACTCCACCAGCGCCGATCTGGTCGCGGAGCTGAACGACGTGGCCCAGATTCCCTACACCCGGATCACGGAGGCCCTCGACCTCACCCCGTGAGACGATGACCGCACCCGGGGGAGGACCAGGTCCAGCGACCAGTTTCGACGTGGCGGGGTCGGCTCTCCCGCGGGGGACCGTCACCCTGCTGTTCACCGACATCGAGGGGTCGACACGCCGTTGGGAGGTCCACGGCGAGGCCATGGCCGCCTGCGTGGCCCGCCACGACCAGCTGCTCGACTCGGCCATCGCCGAGGCGGGCGGCTGTGTTGTCAAGGGCACCGGCGACGGGCGCATGGCTGTCTTCGCCAACGCCGACCACGCGCTGACCGCCGCAGTCGAGGGCCAGCGGGCCCTCGGCGTCGAGGACTGGGGCGAGGTGCCGGCGCTGCGGGTGCGCATGGGGTTGCACACCGGGTGGTGCGAGCCCCTGGGTGCGGACTACTTCGGGCCGGTCGTGAACCGGGCGGCTCGCATCGCCGACGCCGGTCACGGCGGCCAGGTGCTGCTGTCCGCAGCCACGGCCGCGATCGTGCGGCCCCGGTCCGACCTGGACCTCGTCGAGCGGGGCAGCTTCCGCCTCAAGGACCTCGCCGAGCCCATCGAGCTGGTGCAGTTGGTGGCGCCGGGGACCGAGGCCGAGCTGCTGCCGTTGCGCACCCTCGACCTCGCGGCCGTCGATCTGCCCGTGCAGCGGACGACGTTCCTGGGCCGCACCGACGAGCTGGCCCGCGCCGTGCGGGCGCTCGAGAGCAACCGGCTGCTGACCCTGGTGGGCCCCGGTGGGGTGGGCAAGACCCGGCTGGCGGTGCAGGTCGCAGCCGAGGCCGCCAGCGACTTCGACGACGGGGTCCGGTTCGTGGACCTCACCGCAGGGGCAGCGGCCGACGGCGCAGCAGTCCGGCTGGCGGATCAGCTGCTCGTCGGGGGGCTGGTCGATCGCCCGGCGGCTGCGCGAGAGCCCCTCGAGCTGGTCCTCGGTGCCTTCGCCTCCCGCGAGCTCCTGCTGGTCCTGGACAACTGTGAGCACGTCGTCGAGGACGCCGCGACCGTGGTGGATCGGATCCTCGACGCCTGCCCGCGGCTCCGGATCCTGGCGACGAGCCGTGAGGCGCTGCGGATCCCCGGCGAACAGGCGATGCCCCTGGCCCCGTTCGCGCCGGCCGAGGCCGCCGAGTCGGTGGAGCACCCCGCCGTCGGGTTGTTCATCGACCGGGCCATGGCCGCCGGTGGGTCCACCGACGCGATCGCCGACATCGTCCGGGTGGCCCGCATCTGCAACCTCGTGGACGGGTTGCCGCTCGGCATCGAGCTGGCTGCGGCCCACACCGGGCACCTGTCGTTGGACGAGGTGGCGGAGATGCTGGACCGGCAGAGCCGCAGCCTGGTCGCCCGGGACCGCTTCGTGGCCGACCGTCACCGGACCCTCACCGGCCTGCTCGACTGGAGCTACGAGCTGCTCGGTGCCGAGGAGCAGGCGGTCCTGACGCGGGCCAGCGTGTTCGCCGGGCCGGTCGGGCTCGATGCCATCGAAGCCGTCTGCGGCGGCGGCCCCGTGGGCCCCGGGGAGACGTTCGCCACCGTCGCGGCGCTCGTCGACAAGAGCCTCCTGGTCCACGACCCCCAGGCGGGCGCCTACGGCATGATCAACGTGGTCCGCACCTATGCCCAGCAGCGCCTCGTCGAGCTGGGTGAGTCCGCCCGGTGGTGCCGGGCCCATGCCGAGTGGGGGGCCCGGCTGCTGGACGACCTCGACCGCGACACCGAGCACGAGGAGCTGTGGGAGCGCATGCGCCGGCACGGCGTCGAGCTCCACGCCGCGCTTCTCTGGTCGATCGAGAACCACCAGCGCGAGACCGCCTGGCGGCTGGCGGCGGCGATGTGGCGGTGGTTCGAGATGACCGGCCGGGCCCGGGAGGGTAGAGACCTCCTGACCCGGGTCATCGATCTCGGTGCCACGGAGCCGGACATCAGCTGGGGCCGCACCCTCGATGGCGCCGCCAACCTGGCGATGGCCACCGGCGACACCAGCGAGGCCCAGGACCTCCACCGGCAGGCCATCGCCGTCTTCTCGGAGCTGGGCGACCGAGCGTCCACCGCGTGGGCGCGCATCGGTCTTGCGATGAGCTTGCTCCTGGGCGGTCAGCCCGGTGCCGCCGACGAGGCCGCCACGGCGCTCGACGCCTTCGCCGCGCTCGATGACCGGCGGGGGCTGGGCCACGCGTCTGTCTCGCTCGGGGTCGTGGCGGCCCGCAGCGGCGACCCTGCTGCGGCCGAGCAGCACTACCTCCGGGCCCTGGCGACCCTGCGCCTCACCCCCCACCGACGCGACACCGCCAGCGTGCTCTCGAACCTCGGGAACCTGGCCCAGGACCGGGGGGAGATGCTGCGAGCCATGCGCTTCTTCGACGGGGCCATGCAGCTCTACCAGCAGATCGGCGACCGGCGCGGCGCCGGCCTCATCCTCAACAACATGTGCCTGGTGGCCCAGGCCCGAGGCGACAACGCACGCGCCGTCGGGCTCGCTACGCAGGCGCTGGCGGCGTTCTCCGAGGTCGGCGATCTGGAGGGCTGCTCGGCGGCGCACCACAATCTCGCCAACCTGGCGGCCGAACGCGGGGACCGCGCCGAGGCCGTGGCCGAGTATCGGGAGGCCATCGAGGGCTTCCGGGCTGCTCGGGACCCCCGGGGAGTGGTGATGGGGTTGGGCAACCTGGCGGCGGTGGCCTGGCGGCTGGGCGCCCACGCCGTGGCCTGGCAGGCCGAGATCGACCGAGCCCAGGTCTTGGTGCGGCTGGGCCTCGAGACCGGGACCCGGTCCGCACTGGCGTCCCTGGCCTCCCGGGCCGGCCGGATCGGGCTCGATGAGCTGGCCACCCGGCTCTCGACGGCCGCCGACACCGGGCTGGTGAGCGAGATCGAGAGCCTGCTCGCCGAGGCCCGCTTGATGGGGCCCGAGGCCGACGCAGAACCGGACGAGCCGGCGGCAGGGTCCGATCCCCGAGCCGGGGACCTGACCGCCCGGGAGCGAGAGCTGCTGGTGCTGGTGGGCCAGGGCCAGAACAACGCAGAGATCGCGGCCGAGCTGTTCATCTCCCGCCGGACCGTCGACGCCCACCTCAGTCACATCCGTCGCAAGCTGGGGATCACCGACCGGGCCAAGCTGGTGGTCTTCGCCCGCGACCTCGACGGAGCGTGACGGGCGCCTCGAACCGGCTTCTCGAGGGCGCGGTCGTCGGGGGTCAGTCGGTGCGCAGCCAGCGGCGCACCCGGTGCTCGCTCACCGCCACCCCTTCGGGCATCTCGGCCTGCTCGTGGCTGCTCATCGACTGCCACCACTCGCCGTAGCGACGAGCTCCCCAGGCTGCGGTGGCGCCGTGGAGAACCACGCTCAACAGCACCGTCCAGGCCACGATGGCGAAGAGAGCGTCGGCACCCACCAGCTCCTCCTCGAGGAGCAGGAGGCCGAACAGGATCGACGCCAGGCCCCGGGGACCGAACCAGCCGACGAAGGCCACCGTGGGGGCTGCGGCGCCGGTGCCCGTCATCGCCACCGCCACGGGCACCATTCGTCCCACGGTGAGGGCCCCGATCGCGCAGACCAGGATGCCGACCGTGGCCTCGCTCAGCGCCGGCCCCAACAACACGTTGCCGAACAAGAAGAAGGACACTGCTGCCGCGAGCTGCGCAGTGTCCTCGGTGTACTCCCCGAGGTGCTCGGAGTCCGGGCTGACCCGGCCGAAGGTCAGGCCGGCGGCGAACGCAGCGATGAAGCCGTTGCCGCCGAGCTCGAGCGATGTGGTGAACCCGGCGAGGCCCACCGCGAGGGTCGCCAGCTGGGCGTACGCCCCGTCGACCCAGCCCCGCAGGGCGGCCCGGTGCAGCAGCCAGGCGCCGACCGCACCCGCGGCGACTCCGACGACGACCCCCACCCCGATCTGCTCGAATGCAAAGCGGACCCAGAACTGCGCCGTGCCCGTGTCCTCCTCCTCCACGGTGAGGGCCA
>JBFINV010000108.1:0-7410 GCA_041611015.1 Acidimicrobiales bacterium
GTGCTCGCCGTCGCGTCGGCCGCGGTGCTCGTCGGCTCGGGCCGGCCGGTCTTCTTCGGTCACGAGCGCATTGGCAGGAACGGCCGGTCGTTCCGCTGCTGGAAGCTGCGCACGATGTCGGTGGACGCGGAGGTGCACCTGGAGCGCGAGCCGGCGCTCAGGAAGACATACGTGGAGGCCGGCTACAAGCTGCCGAACGGCGGCGACCCGCGCGTCACCGGGGTCGGCCGCTGGCTGCGCCGCTCCTACATCGACGAGATCCCCCAGCTGTTCAACGTCCTCCGCGGCCAGATGAGCCTGGTCGGCCCCCGCCCGGCCCTGCCCACCGAGGTCGAGGCCTTCGACGAGGAGCTGCGGGAGCGCCACAACGTCCTGCCCGGCATCACCGGCCTCTGGCAGGTCGAGGCCCGGGACAACCCGTCGTTCTCGTCGTACCGTCGGCTCGACCTCTTCTACGTGAAGAACTGGTCGATCACGCTGGATCTGGTGATACTGATACTGACGGCGCAGACCGTCCTGGTGCGCGCGGTCAAAGGACTGCTCATGCGTGAGGGATCCGAGGCATCCTGAGCAACCGGTCACTGCAGTAGGCCACCACCGTGGGACACCGTTGAACTCCCGTCTTTTCCCGCCGATGACCGCTCAGCCTTCGTCGCCCGATGCCGATGGGAAGACGCGGCGGCGCGCCCTGGTGTCGCTGTCGCCGACCGCCCGAACGAGCCAGCTGCGATGGATGTGACCACCATGTACAGAACGGTCGTCTTCGTTGGTGATCATCCCCTGCTGGTGGCCTGTGCCGGGCGGGCGCGAGAGGCCGGCCTCGAGGTGGTGGGGGTGAGCACCGGTGATCCGAGCATCGCCGAGTGGGCCGACGGTCAAGGCATCCCCCGGGTGCCGTGGGCCGAGCTCACCGAGCACCTGCGAGCCACCCGACCGGACGTCTTGTTGAGCGTGGGGAACCTGCGGATCCTCCCGGACGAGATGGTCGAGACCACCGGGCTCACCGTCAACTTCCACGACGGTCCGCTGCCCACCTACGCCGGGCTGCACACGCCGATGTGGGCGCTGCTCGCCGGCGAGCGGGAGTACGGGGTCACCTGGCACGTGGTCGAGGGCGGCATCGACGAAGGCGCCGTCCTGGCCTCCCGCAGTTTCGATTTGGCCGAGGACGAGACCACCCAGTCGCTGAACTTCAAGTGCTTCGGGGCCGCCGGCGATGCCTTCGAGGACCTGCTGGCCCAGCTCACCGCGGGGCGCCTCGAACGCACCGAGCAGGTGGGTGAGGGCCAGTACTTCGGGCGCTACGATCGGCCGCTGCCTGCGGGGGCGCTGGTGCCCCACACCATGACCGCGGCCGACATCGAGCGGGCCGTGCGGGCCCTCGATTTCGGCCAGACGATCAACCGGGTCGGCCGGCCGCTGCTGCAGGTCGACGACCGCCACCTCGTGGTGGTGCGGACCGCCAGCCCGGCCGACACCACCCGGAGCGGCCCTCCGGGCACGGTGCTGGCGGCGTCGGCGAGCGGGGCCGAGGTCACCCTGACCGTGGCCACTGCCACCGACCCACTGGTGCTCACCGGCTGGGGCGAGCCGGGGATCGACGTGGCCTCGCTGGTGGGCGAGGTGCTTCCCGACCCCAGCCCGGTCCTGCCCGATCTCGAGAAGCTGCACGGCACCTCGGCCCGCTCGGAGGTGTGGTGGTCCAAGCGCCTCGCAGTCGCTCCACTGGACTGGGGGCCGGGCATCGAGGGCGAGACCGTGTCCACGGCCGAGGCCGCGGGGCCGGGAGCGTCGGGTTTCGAGGACGCGGCCGCGGTCGCTGCGGCCTTCGTGCTGGCCCGCACCGGACAGCACCGCGGCACCGTCGGCGTCGCCACCAGCCACGCCGGCGACAGCGCGGTCAGCCCCTGGTTCACCACCGTGGTCCCGGTCACCGTCGACGTCGAGCCCGACGGCCCGGTCCGGGCGGGCGTCGAGAACCTCCGGGGGGCGGTCCACGACAGCCGTGAGCGGGGCCCGTTCCTGCGTGACCTGTCGCTGCGGATGCCGACGCAGGTGCCGGGCCCGATCAGCGACGTCGAGCTGTCCGTGGCCGTGGTGTCCGAGGGTGTCGTCGGCCCAGCCCCGGTGCAGATCGAGGTCCTCGGCGACGGGGCCCGCTACCGGGTTCGGGCTCGGGGCTCCGACGACCGGGTCGCGAGCCGGATCGCCAGCGGCCTCGCGGCCTTCGTCGACGCCGTCGCCCGGGACCCCGAGAGCCCGCTGACGTCGTTGCCGACGCTCGGCGACGACGAGATGGCAGAGCTGACCGAGCTCGGTGGGGGCCCGGCGTCGCTCGGGTTCGCCGGACCGCTCCACGAGCAGTTCGCCGCCGTGGCCTCCTCGACCCCCGACGCGGTGGCGGTGGTCCACCGGGGCCAGGAGCTCTCCTACGGCGAGCTCGACCAGCGGGCCCGGCGGGTGGCTTCGGCGCTGCACCGGGCCGGGGTCGAGCCTGGTGGATTCGTGGGCGTGAGCTGCGCGCCGTCCATCGACATGATGGTCGCGGTCCTCGGGGTGCTGATGGCCGCAGCCGCCTATGTCCCGCTCGACCCGCGCTTCCCGGCCGAGCGGCTGCGGTTCATGATCGAGGACGCGGGCATGGCCCTGGTGCTCACCGACGACCCGGCCTCGCTGCCCCAGAGCGGCCCTGCGGTGCTGGACATCGCAGCGACCGCTGGCGACGAGTCGATCCCGGTGCGGGACATCCTGCCCCCGGTGTCGGCCACCGATCTCGCCTACCTGATGTACACCTCGGGCTCCACCGGCCTGCCCAAGGGCGTGATGGTCGAGCACGGCAACGTCGACAGCTTCCTGCAGTCCATGGAGGAACACGTCGGAACCGACGCCGGGGTGTGGCTCTCCGTGACCACCCTGTCGTTCGACATCTCCGTGCTCGAGCTCTTCTACCCGCTGTTGCACGGCTGGAAGGTGGTCCTGTACGAGGGATTGGTGGCGGCCCGACCCGCCACGTCGTCGCGCCCGGGCCGGTCCGCCCTCGACATCAGCCTCTTCTTCTTCGGCAGCGAGGGGCGTGAGGCCGGCGGCGAGTACGAGCTGCTGCTGGACGTGGCCCGTTACGCCGACCGTCACGGGTTCGCGGCGGTCTGGACCCCCGAGCGCCACTTCAACGCATTCGGCGGCCCCTTCCCCAATCCGTCGGTCACCGGCGCCGCCCTGGCTGCGGTGACCGAGCGCATCGACATCCGGGCCGGCAGCTGCGTGCTGCCGCTGCACCACCCCATCCGGGCCGCCGAGGAGTGGGCGGTCGTCGACCGCATCTCCGGCGGCCGGGTCGGCCTGTCCATCGCTGCCGGCTGGCATCCGGAGGACTTCGTGCTCCGGCCCCAGAACTTCGGCCAGCCCAAGACCGCGCTCCTCGACCAGATCGACCAGCTCCGGCGTCTGTGGCGGGGCGAGACCGTCACCTACGATGGCCCCAAGGGCCCGGTCGAGGTGTCCACCCTGCCCCGTCCCGTCCAGGACGAGCTCCCGATCTGGTACACCACCGCCGGCAACGTCGAGTCCTTCGAGCTGGCGGGAGCCAACGGCTTCAACCTGCTGACCCACCTCCTGGGCCAGAGCCTCGACGACCTGGCCACCAAGGTCCAGGCGTACCGCAAGGCCTGGTCCGACGCCGGCCATGCAGGGCGGGGCACGGTGTCGCTGATGCTGCACACCTTCGTGGCCGACGACGCGTCGATCGTGCGAGAGACGGTCCGGGAACCCATGAAGGGCTATCTGCGCGACTCAATCGCGTTGGTCAAGGAGCATGCGTCGGCCTTCCCCACCTTCGATCCCACCAAGACCGAGGCCGACGGGGCCCTGGCCGGGCTGTCGCCCGAGGATCTCGACGCCCTCCTCGAGGTGGCCTTCTCCCGGTACTTCGAGACCAGCGGGCTGTTCGGCGACGTCGAGCAGGCAACAGCCATCGCCCGCGAGATCGAGGCCATCGACGTGGACGAGATCGCTGCGCTGGTCGACTTCGGCGTCGACCCGCGCGCGGTCCTCGACAGCCTGCCGCACCTGGACCGGGTCCGGGCTGCGTTCGTCGGCGAGGACCGGCCGGCCGAGCTCGAGACCTACGGCTCGCTCATCGAGGCTCACGGGGTGACGCACCTGCAGTGCACCCCCTCCGAGGCCCGGATCGTTCTCGCCGACGAGGGGAGCCGGGCCGCGCTCGGCTCGCTCGACTGCATGCTGGTCGGCGGCGAGGCCCTGCCCACCTCGGTCGCGGCGCAGCTCCGCGACGCGGTCGACGGGCGGCTGCTGAACGTGTACGGGCCGACCGAGACCACCATCTGGTCCACAGTGCACCCGGTCGAGGCGGCCGACCTCGAGGAGGGCGCCGTTCCCATCGGTCGTCCCCTGGCCAACACCTGCTGCCGGGTGGTGGACGACGACGGGCGGGTCCGGCCGCGGGGCGCGATGGGCGAGCTGCTGATCGGGGGCCAGGGGGTCACTGCCGGGTACCACGAGCGGGCCGACCTCACCGCCGAGCGCTTCGTGACCCGCGACGACATCCCGGGCGTGGGGTATCGGACGGGCGACCTGGTGAGCTGGCGGGCCGACGGCACCCTGGCGTTCCACGGCCGGGCCGACGGCCAGGTCAAGGTCCGAGGTCACCGCATCGAGCTCGGCGAGATCGAGGCCGCGCTCGAAGCCCGCGACGACACCGCGCAGGCCGCGGTCGTGGTGCAGGGAGAAGGCGACGCCGCAGCCCTGGTGGCCCACCTGGTCGCCGCCGGCACCCCGGAGTCGCCCGCATCCGTCCAGCACGCACTGAGCCGCACCCTGCCGGCGCACATGGTCCCCGAGCGCTTCCGGTGGCACGACGTCCTGCCCACCACCCCCAACGGCAAGGTGGACCGCAAGGCGCTGCTCGACGAGCCCCCGTCGTCGGGCGCCGGTCAGCTGGTCGCGCCGACGCACGAGCCCGCCCCTGCGGCCCCGGCTGCGACCGCACCCGCGACCGGAACTGCAGTCTCGGCGCTGAGCGTGGGCGATGCCGCGGGCGTGATCAGCGGCGCCTGGCAGGACGTGCTCGGCGTGGACACGGTCGACCGGAACACCAGCTTCTTCGACCACGGCGGCAACTCGCTGCAGGTCGTGACCCTGCGGGACAAGCTCGAGCAGCGTCTGGGTCGGTCCGTGTCGCTGGTCGACCTGTTCCGCTACGGCACGGTCAACGAGCTCGCCACCGCGTTCGCAGCCGGGCCGGAGCCGAGCTCCGATGAGGGCACGACGGCACGAGACACCAGCTCCGTCGCAGACACCGCGGCGCCGAGCTCCAGCCGGGCCGACCGGCGGGCTGCGGCGCGCCGCAAGGCCCGACGGGGCCGATGAGAACGAGACCTTCGACGAGGGACCGATGACCGACAGCGACTCAAAGGTGAACGGGAACGGGCACGGCGGCGACGACGGAGCCGACGGCGCGAGCGCCGGGACCGAGATCGCGGTCGTGGGCATGGCCGCCCGGTTCCCGGACGCCACCACACCCGAGCAGTTCTGGCAGAACCTGCGGGAGGGGCTGGAGAGCGCCCGCACCTACACCGAGGAGGAGCTGCGCGCCCGGGGCGTCCCCGAGGCCTGGTTGGCCGATCCGAACTACGTCAAGGGCGGCACCCCGCTCGACGACTTCGACCACTTCGACGCCGAGTTCTTCGGTCTGGGGCCCAAGGACGCCGCGATCATGGATCCCCAGCACCGGGTCCTGCTCGAGGTGGCCTGGGAGTGCCTGGAGCGCGCCGGCCACGTGCCCTCGTCCTTCGACGGTGACATCGGGGTCTTCGCCGGCTGCGGCATGAGCGCCTACTTCATCTACAACCTGCTCTCGAACGCCGACCTGGTGAACCAGGTGGGCACCTTCCTGCTCCGCCACACCAGCAACGACAAGGACTTCCTGTCCACCCGGATCAGCTACGCGCTCGACCTCACCGGGCCCAGCGTGAGCACCCAGACCGCCTGCTCGACGTCGCTGGTGGCCATCCACCAGGCGGCCCAGAGCCTGCTGCAATTCGAGTGCGACATGGCCCTGGCCGGCGGGGTCACCATCGAGATCCCCCACCGGGTGGGCTACCTCTACCACGAGGGTGAGCCCCTGTCGCCCGACGGGCACTGCCGGGCCTTCGACCACCGCTCCCAGGGCACCATCTTCGGCAGCGGCGCCGGCATGGTGGCGCTGCGCCGGCTGGCCGACGCCATCGCCGACGGCGACGAGATCCTGGCCATCGTCAAGGGCTCGGCGGTCAACAACGACGGCTCGGGCAAGGTGAGCTACCTGGCGCCGAGCGTCGACGGCCAGGCCGCCGCGGTGTCCGAGGCCATCGCCGTGGCCGACATCGACCCGGCCACGGTCCAGTACATCGAGTGCCACGGCACCGGCACGCCGATGGGCGACCCCATCGAGATCGCGGCGCTCAACGAGGCCTACGGGCCTGCAGGCGGGCCCGACACCATCGGCATCGGCTCGGTCAAGCCGAACATCGGTCATCTCGACACCGCTGCCGGCGTCGCCAGCTTCATCAAGCTGGTGGAGGCTCTGCGCCACCGCGAGATGCCGCCGTGCATCAACTTCGAGGCGCCCAACCCCACCGTCGACTTCGGCGGCGGCCCCTTCTACGTGAACGACCGGCTCGCACCCTGGCCCGACACCGGCGACACCCCACCCCGGGGCGGCGTCAGCTCGCTGGGCGTCGGCGGCACCAACGCCCACGTGATCGTCGAGGCCGGCCCCGAGATCGAGCGGCCGGCCGGGCCGAGCAGCCGGCGGGGCCAGCTGCTGCTGGTGTCGGGGCGGAACACCAGCGCGGTGGCCGACAACTGCGCCCGGTTGGCCGACATGCTCGATGACGAGGACCACGACGGCGACCTCGCCGACGTGGCCTACTCGCTCCACACCACCCGCCACCACTTCGGCACCCGCTGTGGCGTGGTGGCCACCTCGGCCGCCGAGGCGGTCGAACGCCTGCGCTCGAGCGACAGCGCTCTGCGGCCGGTCCGCCAGACCTTCCACGACCACGCCAACCTCTGCTACCTGTTCCCAGGCGGCGCGTCCCAGTCACCGAACATGGGCCGGGATCTCTACGAGCACGAGCCGGTCTACCGCGAGGTGGTCGACGCCGGGTTCGCCCGCTTGCGCGAGGTGCACGACATCGACCTCGAGCCGCTGCTGTATCCAGAGCCCGGCACCGAGGACGACGTGGTGAAGCTCCTGGCCCAGACCGACCACCAGCTGGCGTCGATCTTCCTGACCGAGCTGGCGCTGGCTCGGCTGTTCGAGTCCTGGGGTCTCGTTCCCCGGGCCATGGCCGGCCACAGCTGGGGCGAGATGACCGCGGCGTGCATCGCCGGGGTCTTCAGCTTCGAGGA
>JBFINV010000109.1:0-7385 GCA_041611015.1 Acidimicrobiales bacterium
TACGACGACCTCACGGTCGCCGAGAACGTGCGCTTCTGGGCCCAGGCGTCACGGGCCGACGATCAGGCCGGACGCCAGGCCCTGGAGCATCTCGGCCTCTCCAGCCGGCTCCATGACGCCCCGGTGCGCCGGCTGTCGGCGGGTCAGCGCCGACGAGCCGCGCTCGCCACCCTCCTCGTCCGCCGACCAGAGCTCTGGCTGCTCGACGAGCCGCACGCCGCCCTCGATCAGGAGGGCCGTGACGTCGTCGATCGGCTGATCACCGACGCTGCCGGGGCCGGGGCCACGGTGGTGCTGGCCTCCCACGAGCTCGAGCGGGTGTCCGGCCTGAGCCGGCGTGTGGTGACCGTGGCCGGGGGCCTCGTGGTCGGCGACAGCGCCGCCGCGGCCGGGGCCGTCGACCCGACCGAACCGGTCGAGCCGGTGGAGGTGGGCGGGGGTGCCGATGGTGCGTGACTCGCTCACCGTGGCTGCCAAGGACCTGCGCGTGGAGTGGCGGAGCCGCATCCTCACCAACCAGGTCGCCCCCTTCACGCTCCTCATCGTGGTCCTCTTCGGCTTCGCCCTCGATGCGGACACCTCCACCCTTCGCGACACCGCCGCCGGCCTCTACTGGGTAGCGGTGCTGCTGGTGGCCGTCCTGGCCGTCCAGCGCAGCGCTGCGATCGAGACCGCCGACGACGCGCACCAGCGGATGCTGCTGTCGGGCCTCGAGGCGCCGGCCATCTTCTTGGGCAAGGCCGGGGCCCTGTTCGTGCAGCTGCTGGCGCTCGAGGTCCTGCTCGGGGCCACTGTGATCGTCCTCTTCGACGTCACCGTCGCCGACGCGGTGCTGCTGGTGGCGACGGCTGTGGTCGCGACCGCTGCCATCGCGGCCGCCGGTACGATCTACGGGGTCCTGGCTGTGGGGCTCGGGGTACGGGAGACGCTGCTGCCGATCCTGTTGCTGCCGGTCCTCGCACCGGTCCTGATCAGCGCCACCCGGGCGTTCGGCGATGCCTTCGATCGGGTGGATGCCGACGGCTGGGCCTGGCTCGGCCTGCTCGGAAGTCTTGCCATCGTCTACATCGTGTTCGGCCTGCTCGCCTACGGCGTGCTCCTGGAGGAATCGTGAGTGCCACCGCCGCCACCCGACCGGCTGCCGAGCACCACCCGACGTCCACCAGCAGCCGGGGCACCCGGGTGCTGGGGACCCTGATCGCAGTCGGCATCCCGCTCCTCCTCCTCTTCGCGTTCGCGCTCAGCCCCGAGGACGACTCGATGCAGGACGCAGTCCGGCTGCTCTACATCCACGTGCCGGTCGCCATCATGGCCTACGTCGGGTTCGGCCTCACCGCCCTCGCCAGCGCCGCCTACCTGTGGAAGCGCACCCGCTGGTGGGACACGGTCGCCCATGCGTCGGCCGAGATCGGCGTGATCTTCTGTGGCCTCACCCTGGTGACCGGGTCGATCTGGGGCCGACCCACCTGGAACACCTGGTGGGAGTGGGGCGACGTGCGCCTGGTGACCACCCTGGTGCTCTTCTTGGTCTTCGTCGGCTACCTGGCGTTCCGGCGGGTCCCGTCCGACCCCGAGGTACGGGCCCGGCGAGCGGCGGTGCTCGGTATCGTCGGCGCCATCAACATCCCCATCGTGAACCGCTCGGTGGAGTGGTGGGAGAACAGCACCCTGCACCAGCAGTCGTCGTTGACCGACGGCAACCTCGAGGACCTGACCCTGTTCACCTGGTTCCTCGGCACCGTCGTCATGGGCGCGGTCTTCCTTTGGCTGCTGATCCACCGGTTCCGGCTGGCGTGGTTGGAGGACGAGATCGACCGCCACGGCCTCGCCAGCGCCATCGACGAGCGCCGTGCCGAGGCTCGGGCCGGCGTCGAGCAGGCCGTCGGCGGGCAGGTGCAGGGAGCCGTCGAGCCGCGGGGTGGGACCCAGTGAGCCACCTGGGGTACCTCCTCGCGGGCTGGTCGATCGGCCTGGGCACCCTGGCCCTGTACGGATGGTCGGTGCTCCGCCGGGCCCGGAACGCCGCCCGCCAGGTTCCGCCGGGGCGCCGCCGCTGGATGACGGCCGATGACTGACCCCACCCCGCCGGTCGACCTCGCCCCCCGGCCGGCCCGGCCCCGGTTGCGCTCCCGGTGGATCCCCGCGGCCGTGCTCGTGGGCGTGGCCGTCGCGGTGGTGGCACTGGTCTGGTTCCTGGTCAACAACAGCCAGTCGTTCCTGGAGGCCGACGTGGCCGTCGCCGAGCGCGAGTCCCAGGGCGAGCGCCGGTTCCAGCTCCTGGGCTCCCCGGTCCAGTTCGCCGACGAGATCACTCCGGTGGTCGTCGACGGCGAGGAGCTCACTGCGTTCACCATCGCCTTCGACGGGGTGCGGGTCGACGTGTTGAGCGAGGGGATCCCGCCAGACCTCTTCGACTGCGGGATCCCGGTGGTGCTCGAAGGTCACTGGGTGGAGGGGCCCGCCCCACCAGGCGTGAGCTGGGCTCGGGGCGCCAACGACGGCTGGTACTTCACCACCGACCGGATCCTGGTCAAGCACGACAACGACTACCGCCAGGACCGCATCGACGAGGCCGAGGGCCGGGGCCGCATGGACGATCTCCCCGACCGAGCCCCGGCCTGCGCCGAGTTGTAGTGCCGGCGCCATGAACGCCCTCGTCGGCGCGGCCGCGGTCCTGATCTCGCTGGCGGCGTCCCTGCTGGCCATCGCCCTGCTGGCGGTGGGCATCCGGCGGGGCCGGCCCGAGCTGCTGCGCGCCGGAGCCCGGTACGGCTGGGTGGTGCTGGCCGGCATGGTGGTGGCCACGGCCGCGATGCAGCGGGCCCTCATCACCCGCGACTTCGACGTCCTCTTCGTCGCCGAGAACGGCAGCACCCGCACCCCGGCGCTGTTCAACGTGGCCACCATGTGGTCGGCGCTGGAGGGCTCGATCCTGCTGTGGGGCCTGGTCCTGGCGGGCTATCTGGCCATCGTGGTCCACAAGTTCCGGCACCGGCTCGAGGACCCGCTCGTGGGTTGGGCGATGATCACGCTGTTCGCGGTCACCGCGTTCTTCCTGGCGCTGATGGTCGGCCCCGCCGACCCCTTCGTGCGATTCGACGCTCCCGCCAACTACGACGGACCCGGACCCAACCCGCTGCTCCAGAACCACGTGCTCGTGGCCTTCCACCCGCCGATGCTGTACCTGGGCTATGTCGGGTTCACCGTGCCGTTCGCGTTCGCCATCGCCGCGTTGGTGACCGGGAGGCTCGGCGAGGGTTGGCTGCTCGAGACCCGGCGCTGGACCCTGTTCGCCTGGGGCTTCCTGACCGCGGGCATCGTCCTGGGCGGCTGGTGGGCCTACGACGTGCTGGGCTGGGGCGGATACTGGGGGTGGGACCCGGTCGAGAATGCCTCGTTCCTGCCCTGGCTCACCGGCACCGCCTACCTCCACTCGGTGCTGGTTCAGGAGCGTCGGGGGATGCTGCGGGTCTGGAATCTGTCGCTGGTGTGCGCCACGTTCTCGCTCACCATCTTGGGCACCTTCATCACCCGCTCGGGGGTGCTGGCGTCGGTGCACAACTTCTCCGAGAGCTCCATCGGAGCCTGGCTCCTGGGGTTCTTCGCGCTGACGGTCCTCGTCACCGTGGGCCTCGTCTACTGGCGGGGCGACCGGTTGCGCTCGCCCGGTCGCATCGACTCGCCGGTCTCGCGCGAAGGTGCCTTCCTGGCCAACAACCTGGTGTTCGCGGCGCTGGCCTTCATCATCTTGTTGGGCACTGTCTTCCCGCTGCTGGTCGAGGCCTTCCAGGGACGCCGGATCTCGGTGGGGGTGCCCTATTTCGAGCGCATGACCATGCCGGTCGGGATGACGATGCTCTTCCTCATGGCCGTGGCCCCGGTGCTGCCGTGGCGCAAGGCCAGCGGCGAGCTCCTCCAGCGCCGCCTGGAGTGGCCGGCGTGGGCCGGAGTGGGCGCCCTGGTCCTGGCGGTGCTGGTCGGGGCCCGGGGCCTGGCGCCGCTGCTCGGGTTCGCGATGGCGGGTTTCGCCGCCGGGGCCGCCCTCCGGCAGCTGGTCCTGGCCACCCGGCGCCAGGGCTGGCGGGGTCTGGTGGGTCGCGCCAACGGCGGCATGATCGTCCACCTGGGGGTGATCGTCCTCGCGGTGGGGTTCGTGGCCAGCTCGGCGTACCTGCGCCAGGGGGAGTTCGAGCTGGCGCCAGGGGAGTCGGCCCGCTTGGGCGACACCACTGTCGAGTACGTCGGGTCCACCGAGATCAGCCACTCGAACCGCATCGAGGACCGGGCCACGGTCATCGTGGACGGCCAGACGCTGCACGCCTCTCTCGAGCAGTTCATCGGATCCGGCCAGGTGGTCCCTGTGCCCGCCACCCGCTCCACGTTCACCGAGGACGTACAGGTGGCGCTGCTGACCGCGGCCGAGAGCGCCGACGACACCGTGGTCATCCGGGCCACTCGCCAGCCGCTCATCGCCTGGCTCTGGACCGGGGCGTTCGTGATGCTGGCCGGCACCGTGCTCTCGGCGTTCCCGGGCCGGCATCGCCGCCGTCCCACCGATCCGGTGTCCGCGCCGGTTCCGGTCAGGGAGCGGGTGTGAGCGAGCGTCCCAGCGCCGTGAAGCTGATCGCCGCAGTGGTCGGCGTGCTCGCCGTGGGGTTCGTCGTCCTCCTGGC
The DNA here is from genome assembly GCA_041611015.1 of Acidimicrobiales bacterium. GTDB lineage: Bacteria > Actinomycetota > Acidimicrobiia > Acidimicrobiales > UBA8592 > JBFINV01. Next base: position 4,674 of record JBFINV010000109.1, read on the forward strand.
CACCCGCGACGCCCAGCGCAACGGACCCAACACCGACATCGTGGGCCAGCCGGTTCCCCCCGTGGCCGGCGTGTCCTACGACGGCAACCGCTTCGACATCGACGAGGTCCTGAGCGCCAACCGCGAGCTCGCCCGGGCCGAACAGACCTGGGTGGTGGTCAACTTCTTCGCCAGCTGGTGCGCGCCGTGCCGGGCCGAACACCCCGACCTGATCCGCTTCGACGACCAGGGCACGTCGTGTCCCAGCCGGCTGGTGGGGGTCACCTTCCAGGACAGCGCCGAGAACGTGTCGTCGTTCTTCGACACCCTCGGTGGGGACTGGCCGGTCCTGGTGGGCGACACCGCGTCGATGGTGATCGACTTCGGGGTGCTCACCGCCCCCGAGACCGTGGTGGTGGCGCCGAGCGGGCTGGTGACGGCGAAGATCATCGGCGAGACCACCTACGACCAGCTCTCGGAGGTCATCGAGTGCTGACCAGCCGCCGCCTACGGGCCCTGTCCTGGATCCTGATGGCCTGCGTGGCCACGGTGGCCCTGGCCTACGGCGCCACCGCCGACCGGGGCCCACAGACCGATGCCGAGCGGGCCGCGGCGCTGGCGGCCAGCATCGCCTGCCCCCAGTGCGCGGGCCAGCCGGTCTCGGAGAGCAATGCCCCCATCGCCGAGGTCATCCGCACCGAGATCAAGCAGCAGGTCGACGCCGGGCTCACCGACGCCGAGATCCGGGCGGTCTACGTCGCCCGGTACGGGGAGTGGGTCGACCTGACCCCCGCCCGCAGCGGCCTCACCGGGGTGGTCTGGGTGGCGCCCTTCCTGGTGATCGGGGCCGCAGTCGGCGCCCTGGCGCTGGCCTTCGCCCGCTGGCGGGGACCCGACGCCGAGGTCCGGGCCAGCGCCGACGACATCGCCCTCGTGGAGGCCGCCCGCCGCCAGGCTCGTCGCGCCGGGCCATGAGCGGCGGCGGGCGCCTCGACCCCGACGCCCTGGCCGCCCTGGAGGAGGAGCGCCGGTTCCTGCTCCGCTCGCTCGACGACCTCGATGCCGAGCTCGAGGCCGGCGACATCGACCGCCAGGACTACGACGGCCTGCGCGACGACTACACCCGGCGGGCCGCGGAGGTGATGCGATCCATCGACGAGCAGCGGGCCGCCTTCGCCGCTGCCCCCGGGGTTCGCTGGCGCCAGGCCCTGGTGTGGCTGGTGGGGCTGGCCCTCCTCGGCGCGGTGAGCGGGCTGCTGATCGCCCGCACCTCCGGGTCCCGTTCGGATCGCGACCAGATCACCGGTGGCGTGCGCGCCAGCAGCGTCAGCCTGCTCAACGAGGCCCGGGCCCTGTTCGCGGACCGCGACCGGTGGGGGGAGGCCATCGAGGTCTACGACGAGGTGCTGGCTGCCGACCCCAGCAGCGTCGAGGCCCTGACCTACCGGGCCTGGCTGTCGTACCGGCTCGGCGAGCCCGCGGCCGAGCCGATCGAGGGCCTCGAGGAGGCGCTGCGGGTGGAGCCGGGATACCCGGACGCCGTGGTCTTCCTCACCGCGGTGCTGTCCGACGAGGGGCGCTACGACGACGCCGCCGCCGTCTTCGACACCCTGGACCGTCAGGGGGCGCCGGCTCCGGTGCTCGAGATCGTGGCCCAGCGGGGCCTGGCCGGCGAGGTCTACGGCGAGTCCCGCTATCCCCGCCTGGTCCAGGAGGGGGAGCCGTCGCTGGAGGAGCTGGGGCTGACGGTGCCCGATGCCCTGGCTGCCGCGGGCTACCTCCTGTCGAGCGACCGGGACGACCGCACCATCGCCGCCCTCAAGCTCTACCGAGCGATCCGGGAGGTGGAGCCCGACAACCCCGCGGCGCTCAGCCGGGAGGCGTTCCTGCTGGCCCAGACCGGCGAGCCCGAGCTGGTGGCCCGGGCCCGGGCCCTCGTCGACCGGGCGGTGGCGGCCACCCCCGGTGACGCCGAGGCGCTGCTCACCCGAGCCCTGCTGTCGGTGGCCGAGGACCGCGAGGCCGCCTGCGCCGACCTCGCCGTCCTGGCTGCCCTCGACGACGTCCCCCCGGAGTTGGTGTCCCGGGCCGAGACCCTCAGCGCCGCCTCCTGCCCCTAGGGCACGCCCAGGTAGCGGCCTTCGGTGATGCGACCCTCGGCGACCGCGAGCAGCCACACCGAGCCCTTGGCGCAGTCGTGGCCGGCCAGGGGGACGCCGTCGGCGGCGAGGCGCTCGAGCAACGCCGAGATCAGGTCACCGTGGCTGCACAGCACCGCGCTGCTCTCGGCGGCGGCCAGCCGCCGCAGCAACGAGAGGCCGGGCGGGGCCGGCTGGTCCTCGAAGAGTGCGTCGGACCGCTCGATGTGCACCCCGATCTTGGTGGCCAGGGGCTCCATCGTCTGGATGCACCGCCGGGCCGGGCTGGTCAGGATCTGGTCGATCGGCAGCGCCGCCAGCATGTCGCACAGCCGGTCGGCTTGTGTCCGTCCGGTTTCGTCGAGTGGACGTTCGATGTCGGTGGGCGATGGCGACCGGTGCCCGGCGCTGCTGTGGCGGACCAGGTAGATGCTCATCGGTCGGCTCTGCCCCGGCTCATGAACGCCAGAGGCTAGCGGCAGGGACTCCGGACCGGAGAATGCTCAGAGGTCGACCGCGGTGACGCAGACGTCGTCCCCCCGGGCCACGGAGGACTCGGTCGCCGCGGTGGTGGCCCCGTAGAGCGCGCCCAGCA
>JBFINV010000110.1:0-7380 GCA_041611015.1 Acidimicrobiales bacterium
GTTCTTCCTGCTCGTTCTCCGCACCCGTGACGCCGGGGTGGGCGTGTGACCGCGACAGCTCCCAGCGGCGTCGGCCCCGCAGCAGACCCCGCCCCACCCGAGGTGCTCCTCCGTGCAGTGTCGGTGGAGCTCGGGGGCCGCGCAGTGGTTCGGGACGTCGACCTGGCCGCGCCCGCAGGGAGCTGGACCACGGTCATCGGCCCCAACGGCGCCGGCAAGACCACGGTCATCCGGGCTGCGGCCGGACTGGTGCCCGTGTCGGCCGGCTCGGTGACCGTGGCCGGCCGACCCGTCAGCTCCTATGCGGTCAGGGAGCGGGCCCGGCTCGTGGCGGTCATGCCCCAGAACCCGATCATCCCGCCAAGGATGCGGGTGGTCGACTACATCCTGCTGGGACGGACCTCGCATCTGGGGCACGGCCTCCGGCCGACGCTGGAGGACGTCGAGGTGGTGGCCGCCACCATGGCGGCCGTCGGGCTCGACGGCTACGGCGGGCGCCGAGTCGACCAGCTCTCGGGCGGTGAGCGACAGCGGGTGGTGGTGGCTCGGGCCATGGCGCAGCAGGCGCCGGTCCTGTTGCTCGACGAACCGACCACCAGCCTCGACATCGGCCACCAGCAGGAAGTCCTCGAGACCGTGGACGAGCTCCGCCGGGAGCACCGGTTGACCGTGGTGGCCACCATGCACGACCTCGGGCTGGCCGCCCAGTACTCCGAGCAGCTGACGCTCCTGGTGGACGGGCAGGTCCGGGCCGCCGGCGTGCCCGCCGAGGTGCTCACCGAGCATCGCCTGGAGGAGGCCTACCACGCCGAGCTCGATGTGGTGGACGACGCCGGCGAGATCATCGTCATCCCCCGCCGGAGGAGACCCCATGGCCGATGACCCCACGGCGATACCCACCGAGAGCCCGGTGCGCGGCCACGCGGCGCCGTCGCGATCGCAGCTGATCGTCAACACCGGCGATGGCAAGGGCAAGTCGACCGCCGCCTTCGGCGTGATGCTGCGGGCCCTGGCCAGGGGCTGGCGGGTGGCGGTGATCCAGTTCCTCAAGTCGGGCGACTGGAAGGTGGGCGAGGAGACCATGGGCCGCCAGCTCGGTGCGGACTGGTGGAGCCTCGGCGAGGGCTTCACCTGGGACTCGGAGGATCTCTCACAGGACGAGGCCGTGGCTCGGGAGGCCTGGGCCCACGCCCGCGCCGTCATCGAGGCCGGCGAGCACCAGCTGGTCATCCTCGACGAGATCACCTACCCGATGAACTGGGGGTGGATCGGGACCGGCGAGGTCGTCGAGGTGCTGTCGCAGCGGCCGGCCGCGGTGAGCGTGGTGGCCACGGGGCGTGACGCTCCGGCCGAGCTGATCGAGATCGCCGACACCGTCTCGGAGGTGCGCAAGATCAAGCATGCCTTCGACGCCGGCCTCCTCGCCCGCCGGGGTCTCGATTACTGATTCCCCGCACTCGGAAATTTGTATGGTGCCGTACTATCGTGGCCCGATGACCGATACCACGGGCTCCGCTTGGCAGACCACGGCCTGCGTGCTCTGCAGCATCAACTGCGGGATAGAAGTCAAGGTCGAAGGCCGGGACATCGTCCGGGTTCGCGGCGACAAGGCGCACCCGGCCAGCCGGGGCTACACCTGCGAGAAGGGGTTGCGGGTCAACCACTACCAGAACGGCCGCGACCGGATCTCGTCGCCGCTGCGTCGCCGGCCCGACGGGACCTTCGACGAGATCGACTGGGACACTGCGATCGCCGAGATCGCCGAGAGGTTCGCTGCCGTTCGCGACCAGCACGGTGGCCAGTCGATCCTCTACTACGGCGGCGGCGGTCAGGGGAACCACCTGGGCGGCGGCTACAGCTCCGCCACTCGATCCGTGCTGGGGAGCGTCTACAGCTCCAACGCTCTGGCCCAGGAGAAGACCGGCGAGTTCTGGGTTGACGGCCAGCTCTTCGGGGCCCCCCGCTGCCACACCGCGCCCGACTTCCACCATGCCGAGGTCGCGGTCTTCGTCGGCAAGAACGTCTGGCACAGCCACGGGTTCACGCGGGCTCGGGTGACCCTGAAGGAGATCGCCAACGATCCCGACCGGACCATGATCGTCATCGACCCCCGCCGCACCGAGACCGCGGAGCTGGCCGACTACTTCCTCCAGGTCCGCCCCGGCGGTGACGCCTGGCTGCTGGCTGCCATGGTGGCCATCCTGTTCGAGGAGGACCTGGTCGACCACCGGTGGCTGGAGGAGCGCACGGTGGGCGCCGCCGAGCTCCGGGAGCTGTTCTCGACCGTCGACGTGGCCGCCTACTGCCGACGGGCCGACGTGCCCGAGGAACTGGTGCGCCAGGCCACCCAGCGCATCGGGCGAGCGGGCAGCGTGTCCGTGCTCGAGGACCTGGGCGTCCAGATGGCGCCGCACTCGACCCTCAACTCCTGGCTAGAGAAGCTCGTCTACCTGCTCACCGGCAACTTCGCCAAGCAGGGGGGCGTGAACCTGCACTCCGCCCTGGCCAGCCTCAGCGGGGGCGGCGGGGGCAAGCCTGTCACCACGCCGGTCCACGGGCGCCGGGTGCTGTCCGGGCTGGTGGCGTGCAACCACGTGACCGACGAGATCCTGACCGATCACCCCGACCGGTTCCGGGCCATGCTCGTCGAGTCCGCCAACCCGGCGCACTCGCTCGCCGACAGCAGCCGTTGGCGGGAAGCGCTCGATGCTCTGGACCTGGTGGTGGTCATCGACGTGGCCATGACCGAGACCGCTCGTCGGGCCGACTACGTCCTGCCGGCCGCGTCGCAGTACGAGAAGGTGGAGTGCACGTTCTTCACCCTCGAGTTCCCCGAGAACGACTTCCAGCTCCGCCATCCCGTCATCGATCCCCTGCCCGGCACCCTGCCCGAGCCCGAGATCCACAGTCGCTTGGTGCGGGCCCTGGGCGGCTACACCGACGACGACCTCGCCGACCTCCGGTCGGCTGCGCTTCAGAGCCGGCAGGCCTTCGCCGAGGCCTTCTTCAGCGTGTTGGCGGAGCGTCCACACCTCAACCCGATCATCTCGGTGGTGCTCTACGAGACCCTGGGCGCCAGCCTGCCGCCCTCGCTGGCTCCGGCGGCGGCGCTGTGGGGCCTGGCCCACCGCTGCGCCGCGAAGCACGGGCCCTCGTTGCGCCGGGCCGGCTTCGACGGCGATCCGCTCGAGCAGGGCGAGGCCCTCTTCGACGCCATCCTCGACAACCCCCAGGGCATCATCTTCACGGTCGACCCGTACGAGGAGACATGGAACCGGCTGGTCCACCCCGACCAGCGGGTGCACCTGGTCGTCGAGGAGCTGATTCCCGAGCTCGTCGGGCTGGCCGCGGAGGTCACCGAGCGGCCTGACCCGGACTTCCCGCTGGTGCTGTCGGCCGGTGAGCGCCGATCGTCCACCGCCAACACCGTGATCCGGGATCCCGGCTGGCGGAAGAAGGACCGCCACGGCGCGCTGCGCATCAGCGCTGCCGACGCCTCGTCGCTCGGTGTCGTCGACGGGGGGCGGGTGCGGATCGTCACCCGGGCCGGTCAGGCCGAGACCGTGGCCGAGGTGTCCGACACCATGCGAACCGGGCACGTGTCGCTGCCGAACGGCTTCGGGCTCGAGTACCCCGACGAGGTGGGCGAGCATCGCATCCACGGCGTGGCCCCCAACGAGCTGACCAGCATCGACGACCTCGACTGGTTCGCAGGCACGCCTCACCACAAGCACATCCCGGCCCGAGTCGAGGCCCTGCGATGAGCACCACCGGCAGCGCAGAGGAGGTCCGAGCCGAGGCGGGCGCCTGGATCGACGCCAGCTGGGACCCGGACCTCACCGTGGGGCAGTGGTGGCGCCTGCTCGCCGAACAGCGCTACTCGCACCCGATGCTGCCGCCCGAGGCCGGCGGGCGGGGCTGGAGCCGCGACCTGGCCCAGGCGGTTCTCCGGGCCCTGGCCGAACGAGACGCCCTCGGCCCCCCCACGGGGCTGGGCATGATGCTCGCCGCGCCGACCATCGCCGCGCACGGAACCCCCGAGCAGGTCGAGCGGTACGTCCCGGCCATCCTCGAGGGCCGGGAGGCCTGGTGCCAGCTCTTCTCCGAGCCCGGTGCCGGATCCGACCTCGCCGGCCTGCAGTGCCGCGCCGAGCGAGACGGCGACGAGTGGATCGTGAACGGGCAGAAGGTCTGGACCTCCGGCGGCCAGATCGCCGACCAGGGAATGCTGATCGCCCGGACCGACCCCGACCTCCCCAAGCACCAGGGAATCACCTACTTCGCGCTCGACATGCACCAACCGGGCGTGGAGGTCCGCCCCCTCACCGAGATGACCGGGCGAGCCATGTTCAACGAGGTGTTCCTCAGCGACGCGCGGGTGAGTCACGAGGCCGTCATCGGCGGGTTGGGGAACGGGTGGCGGGTGGCCAACACCACCCTCGTGGTCGAGCGTTCGCACCTCGGGAGCGGCACCGTCCCGGTGGCCACCGCCGGCGCCGGCACCGTGCTGGATCACCTCGGCCGGCGGGCCGGCGACTTCACCGGTCAGAAGAGCGGCGAGTCCGGCGTGCCCCCGGTGGGGCCGGCGCTGGTCGACGGCCTGGCGGAGCTGGCCCGCAAGCTCGGGCGCAGCGGCGACCCGGTGGTCCGAGACGAGCTCGTGCGCCTGTACGAACTGGTCACGGTCAACCGGCTCAACATGCTCCGGGCCAGGGCCGGCCAGGGCCGCACCGGGGCCGAGGGCAACATCGGCAAGCTGCTGGTCTCCGAGCTCTACCGCCGCTTCCGGGAAGTGGGGAACCTCGTCGTCGGGGCCGAGGGCATGCTGGCCGACTCACAGGGCGGGTCCGGCTGGGTTCAGGAGATCACCGTGTTCTCGCCGGCGCCAGCCATCTACGGCGGGACCGACCAGGTGCAGCGCAACATCATCGGTGAGCGGGTCCTGGGCCTCCCCAAGGAGCCCGGGCCACCCAAGGACACCCCCTTCCGCGACCTCCCGCGGAACTGAGCCGGCCCTGACATGGCGTTCGTTCTGCGCCGGCCGGCGGTCCGGGTCGTGCTGCTCGACGACCGGCGCCGGGTGTTCCTGCTGGCGGGGTCCGACCCGATGCGCCCCCAGAACGGCAGCTGGTGGGAGATCCCGGGTGGCGGGATGGATCGGGGCGAGCAGAGCCACGAGACCGCTCGACGGGAGCTCTACGAGGAATGCGGCTTCACCGACGTCGAGGTCGGGCCCTGCATCTGGACCCAGTACGTCGAGTTCGACTTCGCCATGTACCACTTCCAGTCCGACGAACGGATCCACGTGGCCTACACCCAGAGGGCGGGGGTCTGGAACCCCCAGGGCCTCGAGGCCCTCGAGGCCGCGGCGTTCGAGGGGGCCCGCTGGTGGGAGCTCGACGAGCTGCTGACCAGCGACGCGGTGACCCTCCCGACGCGGCTGCGGGAGTTCCTCCCCGACATCGTCGCCGGCGACCTCCCCGCGGAGCCCATCGACATCTCTCCCGAACCCTGACGCCCGCTCACACCCAAATTTGTGGCTGAGAGCGCAGTTTTCCGCGCTTTCCAGCCCAGATTTGGGCAGTCGGTGGGTCCGCCGGCGCCGGGGCGTCGCGCCGGGGCGTCGGTCCTGGGTCGGCGCAGTCAATCCCGCCGACGGTTGCCGCGAAGACCCGCCCAGGTCAGCTCGGTCAACACCTCGGCGGTGCGCTCGGAGCTGAGGCCGCTGGTGCCGCTCATCTGGTGTCGGCAGGCAGCCTCGGCGAGCCCGACGATGCCGTGGGCCATCATCCGCCGCTCGTCGCCGCTCAGGTCCTCGATGTCGATCAGGGCCGCGATCCGCTCGGCGACGTCGAGCTCGACCCGGTGGACCTCGGCTGCGAACTCGGGGTCGGAGCGGTTGGCGTCGCTGAACAGGGTGCGGAACATCGCCGGGTTCTCGTCGAAGAAGCGCATGAACGCCGCGAAGCCCTGTGCCACCTGGTCCCGTGGCCCGGCGGCGTTGGTGGTGGCCTTGTCTATCTGGTCGGTGATCCGACGGCCGCACTCGTGCAACACCTCGAGGAACAGGGCTCGTTTGGAGGCGAAGTGCTGGTACACCACGGGCTTGGTGACCCCGGCGGCCCGAGCGATCTCGGTCATCGAGGCCGCGGCGTAGCCACCGACGCCGAATGTGGCCAGGGCCGCGTCGAGGAGGAGCTGACGCCGCTCGGGTGCAGGGAGGCGCTGGTTCACAGCCGCCCCAGCTCGTGGTCTTCCCGGTGGGCGGAACGGACGGCATAGCCGAGCACGATGGCTGGCGCCAGCACGATGGATCCCGCCACCAGGCACGTCGCGATCGCCGCGGTGAGAGCCCCGGACAGCTCGGTGGCGATGCCCACGAAGAACAGCACCATCGCGGCAACGAAGAGGGCATAGCCGACCCGCTTGGCCGCCTTGACCAGCCTGGCGATGCGGATTCGTCGTTCCACGATGGGGTCGGGCACGCGGTCCATCATCGCCCAACCACCCCGGCGCCAGCCATCTGGCGCTCAGAACTCGCTGGCGCGCATGGGCCCGGACAGCTGCGCGTCCGGTGCGTGGACGTAGCAGATGACCTCCCGATGCTGGCGGGCCGGATCCTCCCAGAACTCGGCGACGGGCCGGATGGTCCCGATCTGGAGCGCGCTCAGCTCGTAGGGGGTGCCGACGAACTCCTCGAAGGACTCGTAGCAGGCCACGTTGCTCCAGCGCTCGATCTCGGCGGTGCCCGGGTAGGGGGCGCCGGCCTCGGCAGGGTGGAAGTGGGTGGCGTAGACCTCGCCGTCGTGAGGCCGCCGGCAGTCGACCACGGTGGTCAGCTCCTGGTATTCGTCGAGCTGCTCGACGTAGAGCTCGTAGCGGTTGAAGCACTGCTCGACCTCGAGCTCGAACTTGTCCTCGACGCGACCCTCGGGGACCGGGGTCGGGGCCGCGCCCTCGACGGGCTCGGGCGTCGGTGGGCGGGCCACGATGGCCGGTCCGGCGGAGTCGCCAGCGTCGTCGCCGAGGCCGGAGGTGCAGGCCGACGCCAGCGCCAGCGCAGCGAGGAGGAGCGGGGGGGACCGTCGGTACATCTCGCGGGTGGAGGCTACCGGCTCGACCTGTCGCGACGGTCCCGCGCTTGGTCGGCTCAGTAGCTGGGGATCGCCTGATCGATGTGGACGAAGCAGACGAAGAGCACGATGGCGAAGGGGGTGAGCGCCATGGCGTAGGACGGCAGCTTGCGCCAGCGTCGACCGATGAAGGACGCCGTGGCCGCGATGACCGCTGCGGCCAGGCCCCACATGACCGCGGGCAGGATGGCGCTGCGGTCGCCGTTGAGGCCCTCCCCGAAGCTCTCCTCGGCGTCGACCCCCTGCA
>JBFINV010000111.1:0-7364 GCA_041611015.1 Acidimicrobiales bacterium
GAGCTCCTCCACCGGCCAGACATCCCGTCGGCGGCGGTGATCTCCGAGGCCGTCGACATCGCGGGGCAGTACTCCACCGACGCCTCCAGCAGGTTCGTGAACGGGGTCCTGGCTCGCCTGGCGACGGAGCTGCGACCCGAGGAGACCGTCGCTGCAGTCGAGGATGGGTGACTGGCCCGACGCAGCGCCCGACCCACCGGGCTCGGTCGGTCCGCTCCTGGAGCTGCGCTGGTGGCAGCCCGACGACGCCCCCGCCCTGGCCGCAGCGTGGGCCGACCCCGACCTCGTTCGCTGGCTCGACCCGCCCCACGGCATCGAGACCGCCCGGCGGTGGATCGAAGCCGAGCCCGGGCGCCGGGCCCGCCTCCTCGCGCTCGACCTGGTGGTGACCCTGGGCGGCGTCGTGGCCGGCGAGGTGGGCTTCCACGGGTTCGACGCCCAGCGGCGGGCCGCCCTGGTCGGCTACTGGGTCGGTCCCGCTCACCGGGGCCGTGGGCTCGGAGCCGAGGCCCTGGCGGCAGCCACAGCATGGCTCCTCGACGCTGTCGGTGCTCGCGCCGTCCTGGCCGAGTGCGACCCCGCCAACCGGGCTTCGTGGCGCACCGCCGAGGCTGCCGGCTTCGAGCTGTTGTCGAGCAACCACCGGGGCAAGCGGGTGTACGCCGCCCGGCGGTGAGCCACCCCAACCACCGGCCACCGGGCCGGGGCCGCGGGAGGATCCGCGCCGCCCGTCGGCAGGTGGCGATAGGGTGCGGTTCGACCGTGAAGTGGGTCCCGTGAGGCCCGAACGGACGGAAGGTTTGCCGGTGGCAGAACGCGAGCGCCCGACCGCACCGAGCCGCAGCGGCGTCTTCGTGGCCAACAGCTGGCCCATGAACGCCGACGACGTGGGCCGGGCGCTGTGGCGGATGGCCCACGAAGTGCTCGAGCGCAATCACGGCCTCGACCAGCTGGTGGTGATCGGCCTGCAGACCGGTGGGGTCCCCCTGGCCGAGCGGCTGGCGGACAACCTGGCCGAGATCGAGGGAGAGCGCCCCGAAATAGGCACCCTCGACGTCGCCTTCTACCGAGACGACATCGGCCTCCGTCCCGTCGTCGCCGAGGCTCCCAGCTCGATCCCGTTCGACCTCACCGAGCGGGTGGTCGTCCTCGTCGACGACGTGCTCTTCACCGGACGGACCGTCCGGGCTGCCCTCGACGCCCTCACCGATTTCGGCCGGCCCCGGGCGGTGCAGCTGGCCGTGATGATCGACCGGGGTCATCGGGAGCTGCCGATCCGGCCCGACTTCGTCGGCAAGAACCTGCCCACCCGCCGCGACGAGCTGGTCGACGTGAGCGACCACGGCGTCGCTCTCGGCGCATACGAACCCGCTGGCGCGCCTGCAGGCGCCCCGCCCACCACGACCCCGTCCACCACCGAGGCCCAGCCATGACCATCGCCCCCGCCCGCCCCCGCCAGCTGATCTCCGTCGACGACCTCGGTGCCGAAGGGCTCGAGCGCATCCTCGATCTGAGCGACGTGTTCTGGGAGGTGAGCCAGCGACCGATCCCCAAGGTTCCGGCGCTGCGAGGCAAGACCATCGCCTGGCTGTTCTGGGAGGACTCGACCAGGACCCGGCTCAGCTTCGAGACCGCAGCCAAACGGCTGAGCGCCGACACCCTCAACTTCAGCGTCTCCAGCTCCTCGGTGAAGAAGGGCGAGTCGCTTCGGGACACCGTGGAGACCATCAGCGCCATGGGTGTCGACGCCATCGTGGTCCGCCACCGCTCCGCCGGGGTTCCCCACCGCATCCGCCAGTGGACAGACGCCGCAGTGGTCAACGCCGGCGACGGCTGGCACGAGCACCCCACCCAGGCCCTGCTCGACTGCTACACGATCCGACGGGAGCTGGGCGGCCTCGCGGACCTGAAGATCGCCATGGTCGGTGACATCAAGCACTCCAGGGTGGCGCGCTCGGACGTGAAGGCGTTCACGGCCCTGGGCGCCGAGGTGACCCTGGTGGCGCCGCCGACGCTGCTGCCTCCGAGCCTCGACGACTGGCCGGTGGCCGTCAGCGAGGACATGGACGACGCCTGCGCCGGGGCCGACGTCGTCTACCTGCTCCGCATGCAGCTCGAGCGCCAGGAGGAGTCTCTGGTCCCCAGCCTGCGTGAGTACACCCGGCGGTTCGGGCTCACCTCCGCCCGAGCCCGGAGCCTGAGAAAGGACACCATGGTGATGCACCCGGGGCCGATGAACCGGGGAGTCGAGATCGCCGGCGACGTCCCCGATCTCCCCAACGCCGTGATCACCAACCAGGTCGCCAACGGGGTGATCACCCGGATGGCGGTCCTCTACGAGCTGTTGGGCTCGGGGGCCCCGCTGACGGCCGTCGGGGAGGGGGAGTGACCGTGGCCGACATCGTCCTGAAGGGGGGCACGGTCCTCGACGCCCGAGGCGAGCGCCGCGCCGACGTGGCCATCGCAGATGGTCGCATCGCTGCGGTGGGCCCGGATCTCGATGCCCTGACCGTCGTCGACGCCGGCGGCTGCGTGGTCAGCCCCGGTCTGGTCGACATCCACACCCACCTGCGCCAGCCGGGGCGTGAGGAGGCCGAGACCATCGAGTCCGGGAGCAGGGGCGCGGTGCTGGGAGGGTTCACGGCGGTCGTCGCCATGCCCAACACGTCTCCTGCCATCGACGGCGCTGCGGTGGTGCGGGAAGTCCAGGAGCTGGGCCGCAAGTCGCTCTGTCGGGTCGAGGTGGCCGGCGCCATCAGCGTGGGCCGCCGGGGCGAGCAGCTGGCCCCCCTGGGCGAGATGGCCGAGCTCGGGGTCCGCCTCTTCACCGACGACGGTGACGGGGTCCAGGACGACCGGCTGATGCGCCGGGCCCTCGAGTACGCCCGCGGCCTCGGCGTCACCCTGGCCCAGCACTGCGAGAACGCCGCGCTCTCCGACGGGGGCCACATGCACGAGGGGGCGGTGTCATCCCGACTGGGGATACCGGGCATCCCCGCCGAGGCCGAGGAGCTCATGGTCATGCGCGACGTGGCCCTGAGCCGCCTCACCGGTGGCCGGGTGCACTTCCAGCACCTCTCGACTGCGGGGTCGGTGGCCATCGTGCGCGCCGCCAAGGCCTCGGGCCTGGCGGTTTCGGCGGAGGCCGCGCCCCATCACTTCACGCTGACCGACGAGGCGGTGTCGGGCTACGACCCGGTCTTCAAGGTCAACCCGCCGCTGCGGCCAGCCGCCGATGTCGCCGCAGTCAAGGCGGGCCTGGCCGACTCGGTGATCGACGCCATCGCCACCGACCACGCCCCCCACGAGACCCACCTCAAGGAGCTCCCCTTCGACGAAGCCCCGTGCGGGATGCTCGGGCTCGAGACCGCCCTCGCCCTGGCCATCACCGAGCTCGACCTGCCCCTGGCCCGGATCCTGGCCCTGCTGTCCTGGCAGCCGGCCGCCATCGCGGGGATAGCCGACCACGGGGGACCGATCGAGCCCGGCGAGGCCGCCAACATCGCGGTCATCGACCCCGACGCCACCTGGGTCGTCGACGGCAGGGCCATGGCGAGCCTCAGCTCCAACACCCCGTTCCAGGGTCGGACCCTGCAGGGGCGGGTGCGCCACACCGTGGTCGACGGCGAGCTGTTGGTCCTCGACGGGGAGCCCCAGCGGTGAGGATCCGCGAAGCCATCCTGGTCCTCGGCGGGGAGCTGCAGCAGTGAGGATCCGCGAAGCCATCCTGGTCCTGGCCGACGGGTCCGTCTTCGAGGGCGAGGCCATCGGCGCCGAGCCTGCCGGAGGGGTGGCCGCCGGCGAGGTGGTCTTCAACACGGTGCTGACCGGCTACCAGGAGGTGATCACCGATCCCTCCTACGCAGGCCAGATCATCACCTTCACCTACCCCCACATCGGCAACTACGGGGTCACCGCAGCCGACGACGAGAGCCGGCGCCCCTTCTGTCGCGGGGTGGTGGTGCGGGACCTGGCTCGCCGCGCCAGCAGCTGGCGCAGCACCGACGACCTCGACGCCATGTTGGCCGCCCACGGGGTGCCCGGCATCGCCGGGATCGACACCCGCCGCCTCACCCGCCACATCCGAGAGGCCGGGGCCATGCCCGGGGCGTTCGGGACCGCCGACGAGCAGACGCTGAAGCAGGCCGCCGCCGACGAGCCCGGCACCGACGGCGTGGACCTGGTGGCCCAGGTCACCTGCGCCGAGCCCTACACCGTGGAGCCCACCCGCGAGGGGGCCCGGCGCCGGATCGTGGCCCTGGACTTCGGCATCAAGCGCACCATCGTGGACCACCTGGCCCAGCTCGGGCGGGTCGAAGTGGTTCCCGCGTGGACTCCGGCCGACGCCATCGTCGACCGCGCTCCCGACGGGGTCTTCCTCTCCAACGGACCGGGCGATCCCGCGGCGGTCGCCGGGGCCACCGACACCATCGCCGGGCTGCTGGGACGGGTCCCGGTCTTCGGCATCTGCCTGGGCCACCAGCTCCTGGCCCGGGCGGTGGGGGGCGAGACGGTCAAGATGCCCTTCGGTCACCACGGCGGCAATCACCCGGTCCAGAACCTCGATACCGGGGTGATCGAGATCACCAGCCAGAACCACAACTTCGCGGTCGACGCCGACTCGCTGGCGGGACGGGCAGAGATGACCCACGTGAACCTCAACGACGGGGTCTGCGAGGGCATCCGTCTGCTCGACGTCCCCGCCTTCGGGGTCCAGCACCATCCAGAGGCCGGCCCGGGTCCGCACGACAGCAGGTACCTGTTCGAGGCGTTCGACGATCTGATGGAAGCGGGCAGCTGATGCTCCGGCGGCACGACAGCAGGTACCTGTTCGAGGCGTTCGACGATCTGATGGAAGCGGGGTTGCTGATGCTCCGGCGGGACGAGACCAGGTACCTGTTCGAGGCGTTCGAGCGCCTCATGGAGGCCGGCGCCTGATGCCCCGGCGGGACGACATCCAGAGCATCCTCCTCATCGGCTCTGGGCCGATCGTCATCGGCCAGGCCTGCGAGTTCGACTACTCGGGCACCCAGGCCTGCCGGGTGCTGCGCGACGAGGGTTACCGGGTGGTGCTGGCCAACTCGAACCCGGCGACCATCATGACCGACCCGGACTTCGCCGACGCCACCTACGTCGAGCCGCTCACGGCCGAGGTGCTGACGCGCATCATCGAGCGGGAGCGGCCCGACGCCCTGCTGCCCACACTCGGTGGTCAGACCGCCCTCAACCTGGCCATCGAGCTGGTCGAGGCGGGGGTGCTCGAGACCCACGGGGTGGAGCTGATCGGTGCCAACGCCGAGGCCATCGCCACCGCCGAGGACCGTGAGCGCTTCAAGGACGCGATGACTGGGATCGGTCTGGGCGTGCCCGCGTCGGGGGTGGCCCAGACCATGGAGCAGGCCCGCGCCATCGTGGCCGAGCTGGGCCTGCCCGTCATCGTCCGTCCCGCGTACATCCTGGGGGGCAAGGGCACCGGCATCGCCACCACCCACGAGGAGTTCGAGCGCATCGCCGACAACGGCCTGTCCGCGAGCCCCATCACCGAGATCCTCATCGAGCGGTCGATCAAGGGCTGGAAGGAGTACGAGCTCGAGGTCATGCGGGACCGCGCCGACAACTGTGTGGTCATCTGCAGCATCGAGAACCTCGACCCCATGGGCGTCCACACCGGCGATTCCATCACCGTGGCCCCGACCCAGACCCTCTCCGACGTGGAGTATCAGCGCATGCGGGACGCGGCCTTCGCCTGCATCCGCCGGGTGGGGGTGGAGACCGGGGGCTCCAACGTGCAGTTCGCCGTGAACCCAGCCGACGGCGAGATGGTCATCATCGAGATGAACCCCCGGGTCAGCCGGTCCTCGGCCCTGGCGTCGAAGGCCACCGGCTTCCCCATCGCCAAGATCGCAGCCAAGCTCGCCGTCGGCTACACCCTCGACGAGATCCCGAACGACATCACCCGGGCCACCCCGGCGAGCTTCGAGCCGGTGATCGACTACGTCGTCACCAAGATCCCCCGGTGGGCCTTCGAGAAGTTCCCCGAGACCGCACCGGTGCTGGGCACCCAGATGCAGTCGGTCGGCGAGGTGATGGCCATCGGCCGGACCTTTCCCGAGTCGTTGCAGAAGGGATTGCGGTCCCTGGAGCTGGGCCGGCTGGGCCTGGGGGCCGATCCGGCCGAGGACGGTCTGCGCACCGTGGCCGACGACGACCTGCTGGCCCGGGCTGCGGTGGCCACACCCGATCGCATCTTCGAGCTCGGCGAGCTGGTCCGCCGCGGGGTGCCGGTCGACGTGCTGGCGGCCGCGACCGGTGTGGACCCCTGGTTCTGCGACCAGCTGCTCGCCATCGTCGAGGAGCGGGCCCACCTCGAGACCCTCGGCCCCGACAGCATCGGGCGCGCCGACCTCCGCAGGGCCAAGCGCCTCGGGTTCGCGGACGCCCAACTGGGCCACCTGTGGGGCGTGCCCGAGAGCCGGGTGCGGGAACGTCGCCGCGAGCTGGACGTCTCACCCACGTTCAAGACCGTCGACACCTGCGGCGCCGAGTTCGCGGCCGAGACTCCCTACCACTACTCGACCTACGAGGACACCGACGAGGTGGCGCCCTCGGCCCGGCCCAAGGTGGTCATCCTGGGCGCCGGACCCAACCGCATCGGCCAGGGCATCGAGTTCGACTACTGCTGCGTCCACGCCAGCTTCGCCCTCGCCGAGGCCGGCTACGAGACGGTGATGGTGAACTGCAACCCCGAGACCGTCTCCACCGACTACGACACCAGCCACCGGCTGTACTTCGAGCCGCTGACACTCGAGGACGTCGGCAACGTCATCGACGCCGAGTGGGCCTCTGCGGCCGCTGGGGGCGGGCCCGGGATCGCCGGCATCATCGTCAGCCTCGGTGGCCAGACCCCGCTCAAGCTGGCCGGGCTCCTGCCCGCCGAGCTGATCGCCGGCACCAGCCCCGACTCGATCGACCTGGCCGAGGACCGCGAGCGCTGGAACGCCCTGTGCGCCCAGCTGGAGATCCCCCAGCCCCCCGGCGGCACCGCAGTCGACCTGGCCCAGGCTCGCGAGGTGATCGAGCGCATCGGGTATCCCGCGCTGGTGCGGCCCTCCTACGTGCTCGGTGGTCGGGCCATGTCCATCGTCTACGACGACGACCAGCTCCGCGCCGCGCTCGACGAGCTCCGTGCCGACGGGAGCCTCGGTCGCGAGGGCGGGCTGTCGGCGGAGCGACCGGTGCTGCTCGACCGGTTCCTGGAGGACGCCACCGAGGTCGACGTCGACGCCATCCGCGACCGGGACGGGGAGACCCTGATCGGCGGGGTGATGGAGCACGTCGAGGAGGCCGGGGTCCACTCCGGCGAC
>JBFINV010000112.1:0-7357 GCA_041611015.1 Acidimicrobiales bacterium
GACGAGATCGCCCCCAACCGACCCACCCGCGGCCCACCACCCCGCCGCGACCCGAACTCCCAGCCGTGAACCCAACCGACCCATCCCTGACCCCCCGCGCCGCCTGCCCCGCCGCGCCCCCGTCACCGCGGCCCCCTCTCCTCCCCAGCCGACACCCGACCACCACACCCAGGCCCCCGACAGCCAGAGCCCCGACCCCCCTTCCCCAGCCGACAACCGATCAAGGCACCCGGGCCCTGGCACCCACCGCCCCGCCACCCCCCTTCCCCAGCCGACAACCGATCACTGCACCCGGGTCCCGGCCACCCCGCCTTCCCTCACCCTCTTCCCAGCCAGAGCAACCGACCACGACACCACGGGCCCCGGCCACTCGCCCCGCAGCCAGAGCAGTACCACGGTGTCGAACAAGCCGGCTCCGGACCGATCGAGGTCAGGGAGTGACGACCAGCTCGGCGACCATGCCGGCCTCGACGTGATCGGCGATGTCGCAGTACAGCTGGTAGGTACCCGGGCTGAGCACACCGAGGTCGAGCTCGATCGACCGCCCCGGCTGGACGTGGTTGGTGATCGGCCCACCCCGGATACCGATGTTGTGCGGGATCTTGCCCACGTTGCGGGCCGACAGCTGAACCGGTCCCGCCGGCGCCACGAGCTCGCCGCGGAAGCCGAAGTCGAACATGTCGACCTCGACCTCCGCAGCGTCGCTACCACCGCCACCGAAGGCCACGACGGCCAGAACCACCACCAGGGCGACCGCCACGGCCGCCAACGCACCAAGGCGCAGGCGCTGCTGGCGGCGACGCTCGCGCTCGCGCTGTCGCTGGCGGGACCCCATGTCCCGATCGAAGCGGGCGGCAATCGGAAGCACCAGGGACCTTGGGCCCCATCGCCCACGCCGCCAGGGTGGCGGTCAGGCCACGATCGGCGATCCCGTCACCCGGTTCCACTGCCACGGGCTGGGGCGAGGAGGTGGGGCAATCGAGAGCCACACCCGATCCAGCGGGGAGCGCAGGCCCCGCACCAGGAGCTCGCCGTCACGCCGGGTCAGGAAGCGGTGGGCCCGCTGGGCGCCCCGCAACACCGCCAGGCCCACGAAGGCGCCCGGCTGCACGTCGACGGTGATCCGGCTGGCCCCGCCGAAGATGCAGGCGGTCAGCAGGTCGACGACCGCGGGCTCGTCGTACAGATCGAGCTCGCCCGAGACTTCCAGCATCACGTCGTGCTCCCCGAGCCATCGCTCGGTGACGGTGCCGCCCCCGGGCATCGGGTGGACGGCGGTGGAGGCGGGCGGAACGATCGCAGCGACGGACATGGCGATCCTCCTGGGGGTTCTGGCCGCACGTGGCGGACGCTTGCCGTGGCGGCCAATCCGCCACGATGTCGGCACTTGGACTCCGTTGAAACGCCGGAAGTTCCCGTGATGTTCCGACCGTCGCCTTGGAGTGGACTTGGCGACCCTCAGGAGCTGGGCCACGATTGGCCGGATGATCCTGCTCTCCGGTGATCCGGTCCGATCGCTCGACCAGTACAGGGCCCGCGGTGGGCTGGCCGGCTACGAAGCCGCCGAAGCCCTCGGGCCCGACGGCGTGATCGAGGAGCTGGTGGCGTCGGGCCTGCGGGGACGAGGCGGGGCCGGGTTCCCGGTGGGGGTGAAGTGGCGCTCGATCGCCGCCGGCGGGCCTGCCGCCGGGGAGCGGTTCGTGGTGGCCAACGGTGCCGAGGGTGAGCCGGGCACGTTCAAGGACCGGACGATCCTCCGCCACAACCCCTACGCCCTCCTCGAGGGTTGCCTGATCGCGGCTCGGGCCCTGGGCGCAGAGCGGGTGTTCGTGGCCCTGAAGGCCTCGTTCCAGATCGAGGCCGAGCGGGTCACGGCCGCGGCCACCGAGATCGCGGCCGCCGGGATCGCCGAGGGCATCAGCATCGAGCTGGTCCGGGGCCCCGACGAGTACCTCTTCGGCGAGGAGAAGGCGCTGCTCGAGGTCATCGAGGGCGAAGAGCCCCTGCCGCGCCTGTTCCCGCCGTACATCTACGGGCTGTTCACCACCGACCCCCAGCTGGGGTGGTCCGCCGGCGCCACCCTCGACGACATGGACCGCGCCGGGGCCAACCCCACCCTCGTGAACAACGTGGAGAGCCTCTCGACGGTGCCGGCAATCATGGCCCGGGGTGCAACCTGGTACCGCTCGGTGGGCACGGTGGAATCGCCCGGCACCTTGGTCTGCACCGTCACGGGGGACACCGTCCGCCACGGGGTCGGCGAGTTCGAGATGGGCACCCCGCTCGGCGAGGTCATCGACGCCCTCGGGGGCGGGATGCCCACGAGCAGGCAGGTGAAGTACGTGCTGTCGGGGGTGTCCAACCCAGTGCTGCGCGGAGGCGACCTGGCCACCCGGCTCGGCT
The DNA here is from genome assembly GCA_041611015.1 of Acidimicrobiales bacterium. Classification (GTDB taxonomy): domain Bacteria; phylum Actinomycetota; class Acidimicrobiia; order Acidimicrobiales; family UBA8592; genus JBFINV01. The sequence continues at coordinate 2,404 of JBFINV010000112.1, forward strand.
ACGAGCACATGGAGGCTGCGGGAACGGGCCTCGGCACCGGCGGCTTCATCGTCTACGACGACCGGACCGACCCCGTCGAGCTGGCCCGGGCCGTGTCCCGATTCCTGGCCGTGGAGTCCTGTGGGCAGTGTCCGGCCTGCAAGCTCGGCACCGCCCGCATCACCGAGCTGCTCGGCCCCGAAGCGGCCGGCACCCCTGCGCCGGAGGTGCTGGCCGAGCTGTCGGCCCGGCTGGGCAACGTCACCGACAGCGCCCGCTGCTTCCTGCCCAGCCAGGAGCAGCGCCTCGTCGCCAGCCTGATCCCGGACATGCGCGATCCGGCACTGCGGACCCCCGAGCGGGGGCTGTTGATCACCAAGATCGTCGACATCGCCGACGGCCGGGCCGTCCTCGATGACACGCAGGCCCGGAAGCGCCCCGACTGGACCTACGCGCCCGACTGAACACCCTCGACGGTGTCCGGCACCGGCTCTAGGCTCCGCGTGTTGCCGAAGCGGGAGGACCAATCGTGCAGTACGGGATCTGGCATGTGGAGCGTCGCGACAGCGCCGACCGGGACCAGCTCGCCAGGGCGGCGCTGGCGTTGTGCAAGGCCGTGCGCGGCCTCGACGGTGTGGCCGGCTGTCGTTACTACTGGAAGCCCTCGGACACCGTGGTGATCGTCGCCGAGGGCGAGTCGGCGGCTGCGTGGCGGGCTCCGTCGGCCGACGTGGCGAGAGCGTCGTTCGACCTGTACGACCTCGGGCGCGAGGTGGGCTACGAGGAGTGGATCGACGCCCGCTCCGGCCAAGACGTCTACACCTCTGCCGGTCGCTGAGGCGCCCGGCCGAACCACCCGTCCCCGGCCGTCAGAGCCCGCGGGCCTGCTTCATCTCCGCTCGACGGGCGCGGAGGATGCGCTCGGTGTAGCCGTTGGGCTGTGAACGGCCCATGAGCACCAGCTCGAGCGCAGCCTGGAAGGGGATGCTGGCGTCGAGGTGGGGCGACATCGGCTGGTAGGCAGGATCGCCGGCGTTCTGCTGGTCGACGACGGCGGCCATGCGACCCATCGTCGACCGGACCTGGGCCTCGGTCAGGATCCCGTGGTGGAGCCAGTTGGCGACATGCTGGCTCGAGATCCGCAGGGTCGCCAGGTCCTCCATGAGCCCCACGTCGGTGATGTCGGGCACGGTCGAGCAGCCGATGCCCTGTCCCACCCAGCGCACCACGTATCCCAGGATCCCCTGGGTGTTGTTCTCCAGCTCCCGCTGGATCTCGTCGGCTTCCAGCTTCCGGTCGGCGGGCAGCAGCGGCAGGGCCAGCCGGTCCTCGAGCGGTACCGGGCTGCGGTCCCGGAGCGTTCGTTGTCGGGCCGCGACGTCGACACGGAAGTAGTGGATGGCGTGGAGGGTGGCCGCGGTGGGGGAGGGGACCCACGCGCAGCTGGCCCCGGCGAGCGGATGCGCGACCTTGGTGCGGAGCATGGCTGCCATCTCCTCTGGCATGGCCCACATGCCCTTGCCGATCTGGCCCCGGCCGACCAGCCCGGTGGCCAGCCCGGCGTCGACGTTGGCGTCCTCGTAGCTGCGCAGCCAGGTGGCCGACTTCATCTCCCCCTTGGGGATGACCGGACCGGCCTCCATGTCGGTGTGGATCTCGTCGCCGGTGCGGTCGAGGAAGCCGGTGTTGATGAACACCACGCGGTGGCGAGCCGCGCCGATCGCCGCCGTGAGGTTGAGCGACGTGCGCCGCTCCTCGTCCATGATCCCCATCTTCAGGGTGTGGCGATCCAGCCCGAGGGCATCCTCCACTCGGGTGAGCAGCGCGTCGGCGAGCGCCACCTCGTCGGAACCGTGCATCTTGGGCTTGACGATGTACACCGACCCCGTCCGGCTGTTGCGGAACCGTCCGTTGCCCAGCAGGTCGTGCTTGGCCGCGAGCGCAGTGACCATGGCGTCGACCATGGTTTCGGGAACGGGGTCGCCGGCCAGGGTCACCACGTCGGTGGAGAGGTGCGATCCCACGTTGCGGACCAGCATGAGGCTGCGACCGTGGAGGGTGACGGTCTCGTCGTCCGGCCCCCTGAGCTGGCGGTCCTCGACAAGGGTCCGGTGCACCCGCTCGCCGCCCTTGAGGAAGGTGTGTTCGAGGCGGCCGGTCATGAGGCCCAGCCAGTTGCGGTACACGTGCACCTTGTCCTCGGCGTCGACGGCCGACACCGAGTCCTCGCAGTCCATGATGGTGCTGACCGCGGCCTCCAGGACGATGTCGTCGATCCCGGCATGGTCGACCCGCCCGATGGGGCCGTCGCGATCGATGCGGAGCTCGCAGCCGAGCCCGTGTTTGCGGAGCAGGATCACGTCGGGAGACGCGGGGTCGCCTGCGTAACCCGCGAACCGCTCCGGTTGCAGCAGCACGCTCACCGCCCCGTCGCCGCTGCGGACCCGTAGCTGACCGTCCTCGACGAGATAGCTCACGGCCCAGCGGTGGCTGGCGAGGTCGAGCGGGAAGTGCTCGTCGAGGAAGGCCCGGCTGGTGGCGATCACCTGGTCGCCCCGGATCGGGTTGAATGCGCCGGCCCGCGAGCGGCCCTCACCGTCGTCGAGGACGTCGGTCCCGTACAGGGCGTCGTACAGGCTGCCCCAGCGGGCATTGGCCGCGTTCAGGGCGTAGCGGGCGTTGTCCAGGGGCACCACCAGCTGCGGTCCGGCCACGACGCTGATCTCCGGGTCGACCCCGTCGGTCTCGACAGCCACCCCGTCCGGCTGGGGCTCCAGGTACCCGATGTCCTCCAGGAAGGCCTGGTAGGCAGCGGGGTCGTGGGGGCCGTCGCGATGGTCGCGGTGCCACTGGTCGATCTGGTCCTGGAGCTCGTCCCGTCGGGCCAGGAGCGCGGCGTTGCGGGGTCCCAGCTCGGCCACGATGTCCCGCAGCGACTGCCAGAAGCTGTCCGGGTCGACGTCGGATCCCGGCAGCAGCTCGGTCTGGACGAAGTCGTGGAGGAGGTCGGAGACCTCGAGGTCGCCGTGCAGCATGGTCGCTCACCCTATTCGGGTGGGCCGAGGGTCGCCGAGCTGGCTCGGGAAGTCAGCCGACTGGTGCGGCGGCGCTCACGCGCTCCAGGATCAGAGCCGTGGAGCGGCCGGTGTCGGCCGTGCCGTCGACCACCAGATCGGCGTGGGCCATCGACGGCAGCACGTGCTCGTCGTGCATCGGGTGCACGGTCCGCCGCAACTGGTCGAGCGCGAACTTTCGGGTGCGGCCCCGTTCTCCGACGTCCCGGGCCAGCCGGCGCGCCGTGCGCACCGACTCCGGTACGTCGACGAACACCTTGACGTCGAGCAGCGCTCGGAGCTCGGCGAAGGCCAGCAGGAGGATGCCGTCCACCACCACGAGCGGCTGGGGCTCGGCCAGCTGCACGTCATCGCTGCGGGTGAACTCCTCGAACGAGTACAGTGGGGTGGCGACGCCTGCGCCCGAGCGGAGGCTCCTGAGATCCGCGGCGAAGCGCTCCGCGTCGAGGGAGTCCGGATGGTCGAAGTTGACCTGGCGGCGCTCGTGGAGGGGTAGGTGGTCGAGCGGGTGGTAGTAGCTGTCGAACGACACGGTGGTGGCCGCCGTCGGCGCCGCCACGATCAAGGCCTCGACCAGGGTCGACTTGCCGGATCCGCTCCCTCCTGCGATTCCGACCACGACCGGCTGCACGGGAGCACAGTCTACCCGGGTCGGGGCCCCGGTGACCCCGTCGGGGTCACTCGATGACGAAACTGAGCTCCCGGGGGACCGGTGTCCTCCGATCGTCGTCGGGAACACCGCTGGTCAGGCCGACCGTTATGGCCACCGCGATGGCGCTGGCCACGATGGCCTGCAGGGCTCGGCGCCGCTCGACTCGCTGCCGATCGCTGAGCATGGCGTCCAATCGGCGCGCTCGGTCGCACGTCAAGGACTTGCGGGTGAACCGGACAACGGCTTAATTCGGGCCATGGAGCGCGCGTGATGGTCGACGTCGAGGTCGAGGCTCGAATCGAGAAGCCACCGGCGGAGGTGGCAGCCTTCGCCGGCGATCCCTCGAACGCCCCCGCCTGGTACCGCCGGATCTCGTCTGCGGAGTGGGTGTCCGAGCCCACGGTCGCCGTGGGCAACCGGATCCGCTTCGAGGCCCGCTTCCTGGGCCGGGACCTGCACTACACCTACGAGATCGTCGAACACGTGCCCGGCGAGCGCCTGGTCATGCGCACCACCGACGGACCGTTCGCCATGAACACCGAGTACACCTGGGAGCCGCTCGACGACGGCTCGGCCACGCTGATGACGCTGCGCAACCACGGCGAGCCCAGCGGGTTCTCGAAGCTGGCGGCGCCGGTCATGTCGCTGGCCATGCGCCGGGCCATGCGCCAGGACCTGAAGGCGCTGGCCGACATCGTGGAGCCGGCCTGAGCTCGCCCGCCGCGACTAGGTTCGCGCGCGTGACCGAGATCATGGCGCCCATCTTCCTCGTCGACGACGCCGCCGAGGCTGTGAAGTGGTACGCCCGGCTGGGTTTCGAGGTGGTCGGCGAGCACCGGTTCGCGCCCGAGCTGCCTCTCTACGTCTTCCTCGAGCGCAACGGCGTGCAGCTCCACCTCTCCGAGCACACCGGCGACGCCCGACCCGGCACCCTCGTCTACTACTGGGTGGACGACGTCGACGCCGTCGGCGGAGAGTTCGGCGTCGAGCCTCACGACGAACCCTGGGGGCGCGAGGTCGAGCTGACCGATCCCGACGGCAACCGGCTGCGCATCGCGACTCGCCGGCCCGACTGACGGCTGCCGAACCGCCGTTTTCGGGTTCGCGCCAACGGGTACCCCGCGGTCATGGCGTCTCCGGGCCGCTCCGCTCGTCCAGGCCTCCTCTCGGTGGCTGTCCTCCTACTGGTGGGCCTGCTGGCCGCCGGGTGCGGCGGCGGTGGGGTCAACGCCGGGGACCTCAACGTCTA
>JBFINV010000113.1:0-7310 GCA_041611015.1 Acidimicrobiales bacterium
CATCGCCCGCAGCGATACCCCACTGCTGGCAGTGCGCCAGGTAGTCGCCTACCGGAACCAGGTCGCCGCCGTGGTCCTCGAACGCGGCCACCGCCTGCGCGCGGAGCAGCGCTGCCGCCCGGTCGATGTGCTCGGCGAGCTCACGATCGCCGAGCGCAGCCGGGTCCTGGCCCTGCAGGGCCCGCAGGCGTTGGATGGCAGGGACCCGGTCTCGCTCGAACCACCGGTCGACGTCGGCCCGCCACGCCCGTTCGGCCCAGGCTCGGGCGGCTCGGCGGTTGGCCCGCCGCATCGCCGGGTGCAGCCGAGCCACTGCCCACAAGACCGGGTCCGAAGGCGCCGGCCTGGGCCGCTCGCCCTCGCCCAGCGGCTTCGGGCGGAAGTAGGTGCATCCATGGACCAGCCGGCCCTCGATGGTTTCGAGCGGTAGGCCGTAGCGCTCCACCATCGTGCCCACCGCAGCGAAGGCGTCCATGTACAGGCGGCGGATGGCCGTCGTCAGTGGCCGGCGCCCGTGATGGGTGGTGTCCAGCATCCACTCCCCGGGTCCCGGTGGTTCGAAGGCCACCTCGTGTTCTCGATCCGTCATGGTCACCTTCCGGCCCCCTTCGTTTCATGTCACAGCCCCTGCCGTCAATACAGTATTCATTGCACAAATCAGATATTCATGTCAAGATACCTGTCATGAACTCTCGGCGCTCGTACCACAGCCCGCTACGCGAAGAGCAGGCCCGGCGGACCGCGGAGCAGATCCTCGATGCTCTGGTGGAGCTTGCAGCCTCTCCCGACTTCGACGGCCTGGCGGTGAAGCAGCTCGCAGCTCATGCGGGGGTGTCGGAACGGACCGTCTACCGCCACTTCCCGGATCGACTCGCCCTCATCGATGCCCTCGCCGAACGAGACAGACAGCTCGGGGCCTGGCCGTCGCTCGGACCCGCGGACGAGACCTGGCCCGACCGGCTCCCCCGAGTACTCCGGCAGGTGTTCTGCGAGTTCGACGCGCATGCCGACGAGACCCGCGCGCTGGCCCGGCTCAACGTCGGCACCGTCGGGGTCACCGCCACCGAGACCCGGCTCCGGGTGGACCAGTTCACCGCGCACGTGGCCGAGGCCTTCCCGGACCTCCCCGAGCAGGACCGGCGGGGAGTGGCGGCCTGCCTCCAGCTGCTGGGCTCGTCACGCACCTGGATGCGCATGGTCGACGAGTGGGGGATGACCGGCGCCGAGAGTGGCCGGTACACCGCCTGGCTGGCCGCGCTGATGATGGAGCACCTCCGGCGGGGTGCCGACATCCCCGAGGTCGAACCGGAGCCGGTCGGCGAAAACGCGCCGAGGTGATCCCAACGGCCCAGCGCGTTCCAGTTCGGCCGCCGAAGCGACGATGCCGCGGGCAGGGTGACGAGGATCGAGGAGCAGCCGATGCAGCGCACCATCGTGCAGATCGCCCGGATGCGGATGGCCGACGTCCAGCCCGGTGACATCGTGAACGGACACCCCGACGAGGAGCTCGGCTGGTTCGAGGTCCAGGAGATCCGCCACCTCCCGAGCGGCGAGCTGGTGGCGGGAGGCCGGGCCTCGACGCAGGCGGCCAAGGGATCGCCGTGGGACCTGGTTGGGATCCAGGTCACTCGAAAGATCGAAGTCCCGAGCAGGGTGCGGGAAGAGGTCACCGTCATCCCTTGAAGCGGGCGTTGCGGCCGCCCGTAGACTGCGCCGATGCCGCATCCACTCGACCCGCACCCCTCCTTCTCGGGTCGGCCCGGTCCCCTCCTCATCGTCGTGGCCGACGGCGTGGGCATCGCCCCGCCCGGGCCGAGCAACGCGGTGACCGAGGCCGAGACTCCCACCTTCGACGCCCTCATGGCGTCGCGGATGGCCACCACCATCCAGGCCCACGGCGAGGCCGTCGGGCTGCCCAGCGACGAGGACATGGGCAACAGCGAGGTGGGCCACAACGCCCTCGGGGCGGGCCGGATCTTCGCCCAGGGAGCCAAGCTGGTGAACCGGGCCATCGCCGACGGGTCGATCTTCGAGAGCGAGGTCTGGCGGGAGGCCGTGCGCCACGGCAGGGAGCACACCCTCCACTTCCTCGGCCTGCACTCCGACGGCAACGTGCACTCCCACAACGACCAGCTCTACGCGCTGATGGAGGGCGCGGTCGACCAGGGGGTGACCGATATCTGCGTCCACATCCTCCTCGACGGACGCGACGTCCCACCCCGCTCGGCGCTGCGCTACATCGAGCGGACCGAGGAGGTCATCACCAAGCTCAACGAGCTCCACGGCGCCAACGCTCGCATCGCCTCGGGTGGAGGCCGGATGAAGATCACCATGGACCGCTACGAGGCCGACTGGGACATGGTGAAGCGGGGCTATGACTGCCACACCCACGGGATCGGCCGGTCGTTCCCCTCGGCCACCGAGGCCGTGGAGACCATGTACGCCGAGACCGACGCCGGCGACCAGTACCTGGACCCCTTCGTGATCGTCGACGACGACGGCGAGCCCGTGGGCCGCATGCGCGACGGTGACGCGGTGATCCTGTACAACTTCCGGGGCGACCGGGCCATCGAGATCAGCCGGGCCTACGAGAGCGCCGAGTTCGACGAATTCGACCGGGGCGACCACCCCGACGTGTACTTCGCGGGGATGCTCCAGTACGACGGCGACACCCTGGTGCCGGACCGGTACCTGGTCGACCCGCCTGCCATCGACAACACCATGGGCGAGCTGCTCTGCCGCACCGGGGTGCGCAGCTTCGCGATCAGCGAGACCCAGAAGTACGGCCACGTCACCTACTTCTGGAACGGGAACCGCAGCGGCTACTTCGACGAGCGCCTGGAAACCTACGTCGAGATCCCCTCCGACGTGGTCCCCTTCGACGAGGCCCCCGAGATGAAGGCCCGCGAGATCACCGACGCCACCATCGGGCTGCTCCGCTCGGGCGAGTACCGGTTCGGGCGCATCAACTTCGCCAACGGCGACATGGTGGGCCACACCGGCGACCTGGCTGCGGCCATCGAGGCCATGGAGGTGATCGACGAGAACCTGGCCCGGCTGGTGGAGGCCATCGACGAGCTGGACGGGATCCTGATCTTCACCGCGGACCACGGCAACGCCGACATCATGTACACCGACCACGACGGGGAGCGCACCCCCAAGACGTCCCACACGCTGTCGCCGGTGCCCTTCGCCATCCACGATCCCGGCTACGACGGCGAATACCGACTCGATCCCCCGGCCGACGCCGGGCTGAGTCACGTGGCCTCGACCGCCCTGAACCTTCTCGGCTTCGCCACCCCGCCGGGCTACCAGCCAAGCATGCTCTCCTTCCGAGACGGCGGGGGTGCCTGACACTCGCGGGGGCGCAGCGCGACACTCGCGCATGGCCAGCGCGCCGCTCACCCCGGACTTCTACCACTACGACTGGGATCCCCTCGCCGCGGCGGACCTCCACGGCGAGTTCGTGCACCTGCGCTGGACCGACGGGACCGAGCTGGCTGCCCACGGCTGGTGGCTGCGCGAGAACGTGGTGGCCGAGGGCGCCGTCGACCCCACCACCAGGGAAGGGACCCTGGACCCGGCCACGTTCCACACCGAGCTCGCCGTCACCGGGGCCGCGGTGGGAACCGACGGGGCCCTGGAGCTGTGCTGGTCCGACGGCTTCGCCGGCCGGGTCCACCCGGGCTGGCTGCGCCACGTGGCCGACCAGCGGCACCAGGTGAACGCCTGGCTCCCCGCACCCGAACCCTGGACCGGAGCCGACCTGCCTGAGCCGCCCACATTCGACGGCGCCGCCGTGCTGACCGACGACCGGGTCCTGGGCGAGTGGCTGGACGCCCTGGTGCGCAGGGGCATCGGCCGGTTGGAGAATCTGCCCGCCACCGAGGAAACCGTGCTCGCCGTCGCCGGCCGAGTCGGGGTCCCTCGGGCCACCAACTTCGGGCTCGACTTCCCCGTGAAGGCCGAGATCCTCGCGAACGACCAGAACAGCACCGCCAACACCACGCTGCGGTTGGGTCCCCACACCGACCTGCCCACCCGGGAGGTGCCCCCGGGCTACCAGTTCCTGCACTGCATCGAGAACACGGTGGCCGGCGGCTGGAGCCGCATGACCGACGGGGCCGCGGTGGCCCGCCACCTCGAGACCCACGAGCCCGACACCTACGAGGCCCTCACGACCCTGCGCTGGATCTTCTTCAACCGCTCCCGGGAGCACGACCACCGCTGGTCCGGGCCCCTGCTCGACGGGGGCCGCGACGGCGTACCCCTCACGATCCGGGCGTTCTACCCGGTGCGGGCCTTCCCCGACATGGACGAGCGTGAGGTTCCTCGGGCCTACCGGGCAGCCAAGCGGTTCAACGAGCTGTGTGCCGACGAGCGGTTCCAGATCGGCTACCCGTTCCGGCCTGGCGACCTGGTGGGCTTCGACAACCGCCGGGTCCTCCACGGCCGTGACGCCTTCGAGAGCGGCGCCGGCCGCCGCTACCTGCGCGGTTGTTACGTCGACCGGGACGAGATCCTGTCGCGGCTGCGGGTGCTTCGGCGCCGGGCTCAGGAGCCCAGCTCACCCCGCAGCACCACCTGACCGGAGCTGGCCGGACCGCCGCCCTCCTCCTGGAGGCTCACCGTCATCACCGGGTAGTCCTGGGCCGGGACCCCACCCCAGAGCTCGATGGTGCCGTCGCCGCCGCGCAGGTGGAAGGTGCCGATCGACACCCCGTCGCCATCTTGACGCATCCACCCCTGGTAGTAGGTGCCGGGCGGGGCCGGGTCGAGCCCGGTCACCGTGAGCAGCACCCGCAGGCCCTGTGGGGTCTCCCGCAGCTCCGCCACCCCGGATGCGCCCGGTGCCAGCTCGGTGCCGGCCATGGCCACAACGATGTCCTGGCCGGCGGGGGGCCCATCGTCGTCCCGGTCACGCAGGCCGAGGCCGATCCCGAGCGCGAGGGCAAGCAGCAACACCCCCGCGGCACCGATCACCCAGAGGTGGCGGCGCTCGTTGCGCCCGGGCGCCGGCGGGTGACGGAGGTCGCCGGGGCGGGACCCGGACTCCTCGGCGACAGCGGCGACCACCCGATCCTCGAGACCGGGGTCCGGGTCGGCCCACACCGCAGGCGGGGAGAGCAGGTCGGAGAGCGCGTCGAGCTCGTGGTCGGACACGTCGTGGCCGTCGTCGCTGCGGTCGCTCATCGCTCTCCTCCTTCCTCTACGTTCGCCATGTCCGGCTGGTTCGCGGCGCCGGCCGGGCCGGGGCTGGGGAGGAGGTGGCGCAGCGCGGCCGCCAGACGCCGGTGGGCCCGGAACGAGCGTGACTTGACCGTGCCCGGCGGGACGTCGAGCCGCTCGGCGATCTCGGCGTGGGTGAGGCCCTCCAGGTGGGACAAGCGGATGACCTCTCGCTCCTCGTCGGGGAGGTCGTCGATGGCCCGCCGCACCTCGTAGACCTCCCAGGCCCGCTCGAACGACAGCGGGGTCACCGCCACCTCCACCTCGGGCGCGTGGCCTCCCCGGGTGGGCCGGCTCTCGGCTCGCAGCACATCAATGGCCGTACGGCGGGCGATCGAGTAGAGCCATGGAGCAAGGTCGCGGTTGCGGTCGAAGCTGGCGGCAGCGCGCCACGCCTTGACGAAGGTCTGCTGGACCACGTCGGCGGCCAGCTCCCCGTCGCCCACCACCGACGCCGCGACGGTGTGCACCGCCCCGGCGTAGGTCCGGTAGATCGCCCGCACCGCGTCGGCGTCGCCGGCCCGGAACCGGTCGAGGAGCTCGTCCATCGACCCAATCCTGGCAGACTCCCCCGGTCTGGGCCCCAGCCGCGAGCTACCGTCTGGCGGCGATGAGGCAGTCCGCGCAGGTGGTGGTGGTCGGCGGGGGTGTGGTCGGCGCCAGCGTCCTCTACCACCTGACCCGAGCCGGCTGGACCGACGTGATGCTGGTGGAGCGCACCGAGCTCACCGCCGGGTCCACGTGGCACTCCGCCGGCGGGATGCACACCCTCAACGGCGACCCGAACGTGGCCAAGCTCCAGCAGTACACCATCGAGCTGTACCGCCAGATCGAGCAGATCTCGGGCCAGGACTGCGGCATCCACATCACCGGCGGGGTGATGCTCGCTGACAACGCAGAGCGCATGGACTGGCTGGCGATGGCCCACGCCCGGGGCCGGTACCTGGGGATGGAGACCGAGCTGATCTCGGTGGCCGAGGCCAAGGAGCTGCTGCCGATCCTCGACGAGCAGTACTTCGTGGGTGCCATGTACGACGCCCACGAGGGCCACGTCGACCCCGCGGGCGTCACCCACGCCTACGCCAAGGCGGCGCGGGATGCCGGCGCGGAGGTCCACCGCAACACCTGGGCCCGGGCCATCACCCGCGCCCCCGACGGAGGTTGGGACGTGCACCTGGTCCGTACCGACACCGGCGAGGACCTGGGTCGGGTGCGCGGCGAGCACGTGGTCAACGCGGGCGGCCTGTGGGCTCGTGAGGTGGGGCGGATGGTGGGCCTGGAGCTACCGGTGCTGGCCATGGCCCACCAGTACCTGCTCACCGAGGAGATCCCCGAGGTGGCCGAGCACAACGCCGCCACCGGGCGGGAGCTGCTGCACTGCATCGACTTCGGCGGCGAGATCTACATGCGCCAGGAGGGCGGCGGCCTGCTTCTCGGCACCTACGAGCGAGACGGCCGGCCCTGGTCGCCCACCGAGACCCCCTGGGACTTCGGCATGCGCCTGCTACCGCCCGACCTCGAGCACATCGCGGACTCGCTGGCCGTGGGCTTCGAGCACTTCCCGGTCTTCGCCGAGGCCGGCATCAAGCAGGTGATCAACGGGCCGTTCACGTTCTCGCCCGACGGCAACCCGCTGCTGGGGCCGATCCGCGGCCTGCCCGGCTACTGGACCGCCTGCGGGGTGATGGCTGGACTGTCCCAGGGGGGCGGGGTCGGGCTGGCCCTGGCCAACTGGATGACCGACGGCGATCCGGGCTTCGACGTGTGGGGCATGGACGTGGCCCGCTACGGCGACTGGGCCAGCATGGCCTACACCGACGCCAAGGTCCGGGAGAACTACGGCCGCCGGTTCCGGATCCAGTTCCCCAACGAGTTCCTACCGGCGGGCCGGCCGCTGCTGACCTCGCCGATCCACGACCGCTTGGTCGAGCACAACGCGGTCTGGGGCGACGCCTACGGGCTGGAGACGGCGCTGTGGTTCCAGGCTCCGGGATTGGAACCGGTCGAGGACGTCACCTTCGGGCGCTCCAACGCCTGGGACCAGGTACGCGCCGAGGTCCAGGCGGTGCGGGCCGGGGTGG
>JBFINV010000114.1:0-7237 GCA_041611015.1 Acidimicrobiales bacterium
CGCCGGGTCCGCTCTGCACGTCGCCGGGACCGCCGTGCTCACCAAGGCCAAGCAGCTCGCAGCCCATCTGCTCGAGGCCAGCGCCGGCGACATCGTCACGGGCGAGGGTGGCCTGCACGTGGCCGGCGTCCCCGCCAATGCCCTGACCTGGGCCGAGCTGGCCACGGCCGCCGGAGACGAGGCTCGGCGGCCCGAGGGCATGGAGCCCGGGCTGGCCCACGAGCTCGACTTCGACGGCATCGACGCCACGTTCCCGTTCGGAGCTCACGTGGCCGTGGTCGAGGTGGACGCGGAGACCGGCGCCGTGGAGCTGCTCCGGCACGTCGCCGTGGACGATTGCGGTCGCATCCTCAACCCGCTGCTCGTTCGAGGACAGCAGCACGGGGGCATCGCCCAGGGCGCGGCCCAGGCCCTGTACGAAGCCGTGCAGTACGACGACGAGGGCAACCCACTCACCGGGAACCTGATGGACTACGCGATCCCCTCGGCGGCCGAGCTCCCGTTCTTCGAGACCCACACCACCGAGACCCCGACCCCCAGGAACCCGCTCGGCGCCAAGGGGATCGGTGAGTCGGGCACCATCGGGTCCACCCCGGCGATCCACAACGCCGTGATCGACGCCGTGTCCCACCTCGGGGTCCGCCACATCGACATGCCCCTGACTCCGATGAACGTCTGGAACGCGCTTCCACGCTGACGCCGAACCCCACCGCGGCGTTCGGGTCTTCCCTCGTCAGCGGGACCGGTCGCCTGGATCCGGACGACGCTCGAGCCGACGCAGGCCCTCAACGTGGCGCCGCTCTCGCCGATGGAGCCCTGTCGACCGGGGGACCGGGTCGACCGGGAAACGCCAAGAGCACCGCCGACGTCACCGACGACATCACCGACGACTCCTTCGAGGACGCATGCGACCGCTTGTTCTCACTGCACGCCAACGGGTTCAACCCCCGCGAGGCGGCAGCCCGACGAGTGCGATCCAGGGCCCCGATGGTTGCCGCCAGGGTCCGACCCGGTGATCCCGGACGGGCCCCCGCACGTGGCCCGGGCCGGCCGGCTGCCTGAGCTCTGATCTCGACGAGCGTTGCCCGCGGTCGCTCCCCCGGACGAGTCGCGGTCCCGGTTCCGGTCGTGTCCGAGTTGCCGGTGTAGTTTCGGGCACGCCCGAGGAGCCGGAGCGGGCGCGGAGTGGGATCGATGCGACACCGGACACGCCACCCATGGCGCTCCAGCGCCGCAGCACGTGAAGCCGTTCTCGGGCTGGCCTGCTACGCCGCCTACCTCCTCGTCCGGCGAGCGGTCTGGAACGATGCGGGCCGCCAGCGGGCCCAAGCCAACGCAGATCGGGTGGTTCGCCTCGAGGAGCGGCTCGGCCTGCGGATCGAGCCACGCATCCAGGCCCTGGCGTTGCCGCACCAGCGTCTGGTCGACGGGCTCAACGTCGGTTACGGGGCCGGCAACCTGGCCCTGAGCGTCGGCTGGCTGATCCTGCTCCACCGCCGGGCCGACCCTCTCTTCATCCGCGAGCGCCGAGCGGCGATAACCGCGTTCTGCGCCGCCGTGCCCGTCTTCCTCGTCTTCCCGTGCGCCCCTCCGCGCAGTCGTGACGATGTCGCCGACACCCTGCTCGACCGGGGCGTCGACCTGGCTCACCCCTTCCTCGTCCGGTTCTACAACCCCATCGCAGCGATGCCCAGCCACCACGTGGCGTTCGCAGTGGTGAGCGGGTTCGGGCTGGCGTCGCGGCGACGGGGTCTGTCCAGGCTGGCGTGGCGGTCCTACCCCTTGGCGGTGACCGGAGTGGTCATCGGTACCGGTAACCACTTCACCCTGGATACGGTGGCGGGTGCAGCCCTCGGTGCGCTGGCCCGAGCCCTGACCCGATGAACACGCTCGAAGCCCCACAGATCGACGGCCGGCGCATGGCGCTCAGCATCCTGGTCGCCCTGGCAGTCGGGTTCATCGTGGTCCTCACCCTCGGCCGGGTCGCGGGCTTCGCCGACCTGACCGACACGCTCGAGGGCGCCGAGTGGGAGTGGCTGGTGCTGTGCGCGGTGGGTCAGCTCGCGGTCTTCGCCGGCTACGCGGGCGTCTTCCGCTCCGCGGTGGCGTTCCCGCACGGGCCTGCGTTGGCGCCGGGCGAGTCGGTGCGGGTGGTCATCGCCAGCTTCGGCCTGACCCAGATCGTGGCCACTGGCGGCGCAGCCGGGCTGGCGTTCACCTACTGGGCCCTGCGTCGAATCGGCCTCGAGCGGGCCGAGGCCCTGGTCCGCCTCATCGGCCTGAACACCGCGGTGTACCTCGTGTTCGGTCTGGTGGGCTGGACCGGCGGGGTGTTCGGGATCCTGGCGCCCGGGGTCCCCCTCGGCATGGCGCTGCCATGGGTGGTGCTGGTGCCGATCCTGCTGGTTGCGGCTCGCTGGTTCACCCAGCCAAGCCGGGTCGAGCGATGGCAGGTCGGCGACGACGGGCCGATCCGGCGGGCGCTCGGCATCGGCGTCGGGGCCGCGGCCTGGGTTCGCAGGGCCCTGGTGGCCGTCGAGGGCCGGCTGGTCCTGCGCTGGGCGGTCCTCTACTGGGCCGGTGACCTGCTCAGCCTCTGGGCCGCCCTCCAGGCCTTCGGTGCCGCGCCCTCGCTGGCCGGCCTCCTGCTGGCCTATTCGACCGGTTACCTGGCCCAGTCGATCCCGATCCCGTTCATCGCCACCGGCGGCGGCGACGCCGCCACCACCCTCACCCTCACCGCGGTGGGGGTGCCCGTCGAGATCGCGCTGCTCGGTGTGGTTGCCCACCGGGTGTTCGCGTTCTGGCTGCCGATCGTCCCTGGGCTGGTCTCGGCGGTTCATCTCGTGCGGCGCGATCACCCTGGGCTGCCTCTGCTGGCGCGCCCGGAACGGCGCACCGAACGGGTAGTACAACCCCCTCAACCGAGGACGCCCCCCGCCGATTGAACGGCGACGCCCCCGATCCCCTCCCGATACGGACTGCACGTGCCCGACACCATCGTCATCCCGGGGCTCCGGCCCATCATCCGTCACGCGGTTCCCACCGTGGTGGAGTGCAACCTGGCCCCCCTGGGGATCTTCCTGGCGCTGCTGAGGACCGCGAGCGTGATCGCCGCCATCATGGGCGCCCTGGCATGGACCCTGGCGGCCCTGCTGCGCCGGGTTCGGGCCCGGCGGGTGGCGCCGGGGATGCTGGTGCTGTCGAGCGTGGCCCTCATGACCCGATCGATCGTGGCCCTTCTCACCGGCAGCCTGTTCGTCTACTTCCTCCAGCCCACCGCTGGGACCCTCCTGGTGGGCCTGGCGTTCGTGCTGTCGGTCCCGCTGGGGCGGCCCCTGGCCGAGCGGCTGGCCCACGACATCTGCCCCTTCGAGGAGTCCACCCGGTCCCATCCGGCGCTGCGCTCGTTCCTGGCCAGGGTGTCGCTGCTGTGGGGCGGGGCCAGCTTGGTCAACTTCGGCATCACCCTCTGGCTGCTGCTCACCCAGTCCACCACCACCTTCGTACTGGTGAAGTCGGCGCTCGGCCCCACGATCACGGTTGCCTTCTCGGTGGTGGCGATCCTGTGGTTCCGGTCCCGCATGGCCCGCTCGGGCATCTCCGTCATCTGGCGCTCACACGCCACCGCCTGAGCCCGACCGGCGAGCATCGTCGCGGATGCGAGTGGAGCCGCCACGTGGGCGCCGCGCCCGTGGTGGGCGGTACTGTTCCGGAGCGATGCAGCACGTGATGGACGGCTACGAGGTCGGTCCCTTCTACGACGAGGCATTCACGTGCGATCGCCGGCCACGCCCGCACTATCGAGCCGTCGCCGAGTGGTTCCAGAAACACGACGCCGACCAGATCCGAGCCCTGGAGATCCAGCGCGACGACTCGTTCCGCCGCCAGGGCATCACCTTCACCGTGTACGGCGGCGACGAGGGCACGGAGCGAACCTGGCCCATGGACCTGTTCCCCCGCATCATCCCGCCCGAGGAATGGGCCGTGGTCGAGCGGGGCCTGGTGCAGCGGGTCACGGCGCTCAACCGGTTCCTGGAGGACCTGTACATCGGCGAGCAGGCGGTGCTGAACGACGGCATCGTTCCCCGTTGGCTGGTGACGTCGTCGGACGGCTTCGAGCGAGAAGCCGTCAACGTCAACGTCCCCCACGGCGCCCGGTGCACGATCGCAGGTATCGACCTGGTGCGAGACGACGACGGAACCTACCTGGTGCTCGAGGACAACCTGCGGAACCCGAGCGGGATCTCGTACGTGCTGGAGAACCGGGCCGCGATGAAGAAGCTGCTGCCCACCTCGTTCCCGCAGCAGGCCCTGCGGGGGGTGGACCACTACGGCCGATCGCTGCTGCGAGCCCTCCGGGCGATCGCCCCACCCGCGTGCGGAGACGTTCCCACCGTGGTGGTCCTGACGCCGGGAATCCACAACTCGGCCTACTTCGAGCACGCGTTCCTGGCTCGCCAGATGGGGGTCGAGCTGGTCGAGGGCCGGGATCTGGTGGTCGACGACCACGTGGTGGCCATGCGGACGACCCACGGCCTGGAGCGGGTGGACGTGATCTACCGGCGCATCGACGACGCCTTCCTCGACCCGGTCACGTTCAACCCGGACTCGGCGTTGGGGGTTCCGGGACTGATGGGCGCCGCTCGAGCGGGAACGGTCACAGTCGCCAACGCCGTGGGCAACGGGGTGGGCGACGACAAGGCGATCTACGCGTTCGTGCCCGCCCTGATCAAGTACTACCAGGACGAGGAGCCGATCCTGCCCAACGTCGGGACCTACCTCCTGTGGGACCCCGACGAGCGGCGCGAGGTCCTCGGCCGGATGGACGAGCTGGTGCTGAAGCCCGTGGGGGCATCTGGTGGCTACGGCATCGTGATCGGACCGACCGCAACCGACGCCGAGCTCGCCGAGGCCCGGGCCCAGATCGAAGCCGAACCCCGCAACTGGGTCGCGCAGGAGGTCGTGCAGCTCTCCCGGCTGCCGGCCTGGACCGGCGACAGGTTCGCGGGCCGCCACGTCGACCTGCGGCCCTTCGTGCTCACCGGAGAGCACACCGAGGTGATCCCCGGCGGTCTGACCCGGGTGGCCATGCGAGAAGGTTCGCTCATCGTCAACAGCTCCCAGGGCGGGGGCTCGAAGGACACCTGGGTCCTGGTCGGGGACGCCGGTGACCCCAGCGGCAACGGTGCCGGCGCCCGGAGCGCGACCTGATGCTGGCCCGGCACGCTGAGAGCATGTTCTGGGCCGGCCGGTACGTGGAGCGGGCCGAGGACACGGCGAGGATGCTCGGCGCCACCTTGCAGAGCGCGGTCTCGGCCGGACCCACGCAGGCCTCGGTCCACCTGGGCACCCTGTTGCGGACACTGCGGCTGGAGGTCCCGTCCGGGACCCTGCGCTCCGAGGAGATCCTCCAGCTGCTTGTCAACGAGCCCACGGCCCCGGGGTCGATCGTCTCGTCGATCGGCCACACCCGGGAGAACCTGCGGACCCTGCGCGAGCAGGTTCCGAGCGAGCTGTGGGAGCAGACCAACCGGTTGCATCTCCGCCTGCAGGGCTCGGAGTTCAACGACGACTTGATGTACGACCCCTTCAACACCCTCGATCACATCCGGGAGAGCTGCCAGACCCTGTCCGGGGTCATCGCGACCGCGATGTCGCGAGATGAGGGATACCGGTTCCTCATCCTGGGGCAGATGATCGAGCGGGCCCTCATGACCGGGCGGCTCGTGAGCGTCCGCCTCCCGGAGATGGCGACCTCGGCATACGAGGAGATGGCGCTCACCCTGCGGTCGGCATCGGCGCTCGAGGCGTACCAGCGGGCGTTCCACGCTTCGGCCGACCCGGCCGACGTGGTTCGCTTCCTCCTCTTCAGCGAGCGCTTCCCCCGCTCGTTGCTGTTCTGCCTGCGGCGAGCCGAGGCCCAGCTGATGTCGTTGAGCGACGGCGTCCGCAACCGGGCGCTGCGGCTCATGGGCCAGCTCCGGTCGGGGCTGGAGTTCGCCGACCTGGAGGAGGTACTCCAAGACGTCATCGGCACCCTCGACGAGCTCGACGGCCAGATCCGCCACGTCGCCGATGTCATCGCCACTCAGTACTTCCGAGCTGCCGAGGAGCTCGACCTCCACAGCCAGCTGCTCGTGCCGGGGGTTCTCACATGACCAGGGTCGGCCGCTGCAGCCAGCACCCGGCGCCCGAGGTCCACCCGTGAGGCTGGACATCCGCTACCAGACGATCTTCGAGTACGACGCCCTGGTCCGGGAGTCCCAGAACGAGTTGCGGGCTTGCCCGACCACCGACGAACGCCAGCAGCTTCTCGGCTACCGGGTCACGACATCGCCATCGGCCCGCACCCTCGCGTACACCGACTACTGGGGGACCCGGGTCGACCACTTCGGCATCCGGGAACCCCACGTGATGATGGAGGTGCTGGCAGAGGCCGCGGTGGAGACCAGCCCCCGCCCGCCGATCTCGGTCTCGCCGTCGGTGCAGGTGCTGCGCGAGCCGGGCTTCCGGGACCTCCACGGCGAGTTCCTGGAGCGAACCCGGCACACCGACTGGGGTGAGGGCGTCGAACGGGAGGCAGCCCGGATCGTGGAGTTGAACGGGCCCGATCTGGTGCGGGTGATTCTGGCGCTCAACGGCCTGGTGGGGGCCCGGCTGCACTACGAATCGGGCAGCACCGACATCGGGGTGGCGATCGAGAAGGTGCTCGAGGGGGGCAGCGGGGTGTGCCAGGACTTCGCCCATCTCGCAGTCGCCCTCTGCCGCAGCATCGGCGTCCCGGCTCGGTACGTGTCCGGCTACCTGTTCACCAGCGACGACGCCACGGGCGCGATGGGCGGGGAGCTGGTCCGGGTCCAGACCCACGCCTGGTTCGAGGCCGCGGTGCCCGGGTTCGGCTGGCTTCCGCTCGACCCCACCAACCGACTGGAGGTCGGTCACCAGCACGTCAAGATCGGCCACGGCCGCGACTACGACGACGTGCCCCCGCTGCGGGGGAGCTACTCGGGAGCCGGGGTCCCCGGGGTCGAGGCCGTGGTCGAGATCCGTCGCATGGACCCCGCCCGCCAGCCGGCCACCCTGGTCCAGCCCTCGGTGCCGCGGGCCCTCGAGATCCGCCGGGTCCAGGAACAACAGCAACAACAGCAACAGCAACAGCAACAGCAACAGCAGCAGCAGCAGCAGCAGCACCAGCAACACACACGCCCACGCAGAGAAGCGGTCGAAACTATAC
>JBFINV010000115.1:0-7224 GCA_041611015.1 Acidimicrobiales bacterium
GCCCCGTTCATGTCGAAGAGGAACGTGCCCTCCTTCACCGGCCAGCCGTAGTTGCCGCCACGCACCACGACGTCGATCTCCTCGACGTCGTTCTGGCCGACATCGGCCGCGATGAGGGTGCCGCGGTCGAACGACATGCGGAACGGGTTGCGGAACCCGTAGGCGAAGATCTCGTCGGGTGCGGGACCGCCCACGAACGGGTTGTCGGCGGGGATCCCGTAGGACCCGTTGGCCGAGTTGCTGCCCAGCGGGTCGATGCGCAGGATCTTGCCGAGCACGTTGCCGGGGCTCAGGTCCTGGCCGTTGCCGCCGGGAGCGTGACCGACCCCCTGATCGTCAGCGGCGCCGCCGTCACCGACCGCGATGTACAGCATGTGGTCGGGACCGAAGGCCAGCGCCCCGGCATTGTGGTTGAACTGTGGCTGGTCGATCCTCAGCAGCACCCGGCTGCTCGCGGGGTCGACCACCGATGAAGGCCGCTTGGGTCGGGGGACCTGCCACTCCCGGATGACGGTCTGGTGGTTCGGGGTGGTCGCCGGGGGCATGGTCGAGAAATCGGCCGGTGCGCTCGCAGGCTCGGACGCATAGGTGTAGACCAGGCCGTTCGTGCGGTAGTCGGGATGGAAGGCCAGCCCGAGCAGCCCCCGCTCGTCGAAGGTCCCGGGTCCGAAGGCGCCGAGGGGGACCAGCAACCCCGAGCCGTCGGCGCCGACGTCGAGGAACAGCTGCCGCTCCGGGACGACCGGATCCTCACCGGGCTTGATCTTGACGGCCCACACCTTGCCCACCTGGTCGACCACGAACAGCCGGTGGTTGTCCTGGGGGGCGTGGATCGCGAGCAGCGGTGTCGTGAACCCGTCGGCGACGGTCTCGAGGTCCACCGCGATGCCGCTGGGTCCGATCGGGTCCGGGATCACGTCGGCATGGTTCGCCGACGCCACCACCGTCGTGGTCGCCACCAGCGCCAGCGCTGCGGTCAGAGCTCCCAGGATCCTCGTCACGGCCGCCTCCTCTGTTGGGCTCCCTCGCTGTACGGCGGGACCTGACCGAGCAGTTCGCGGATTTCTGGGAGAGGGGGCAGCAGTAGAGTCGACAGCGATGCCGGAACGGCCCCCCTCTGTCGATGCGCTGGCGCGGTCGCTGCGCGACACGGGCCTGCCCCACCCCCTGCTGGTCGACGTGGCCCGGGAGGCCATCGCCGCCGGCGACCCGGAGAGCGCCAGGGCCCTAGCCGGGGAGCTGACCCGCCTGCTGCTCCAGCCGGTGATCAACGCCACCGGGGTCCTGTTGCACACCAACATGGGCCGGGCCCCCTGGCCCACCGAAGTGCCCATCCGATTCACCAACCTGGAGCTCGACCTGGCCACGGGCGAGCGCGGTTCCCGCCAGGCCGCGGTGGGACGGCTGTTCGCCCGCCTCTGCGGCGCCGAGGCCGCGATGGTGGTCAACAACTGCGCGGCTGCGGTGATGCTCGCAATGGCGGCGCTCGCCGCCGGGCGGGGGGCCGCAGTCTCTCGGGGCGAGCTGGTCGAGATCGGCGGCAGCTTCCGGGTGCCCGACGTGATGGCCCAGTCGGGCGCCCGCCTGGTGGAGGTGGGCACCACCAACCGCACCCGACCCGCCGATTACGCGGCTGCCGTCCAGAACTCCGACAGCGACCTGGCGCTGATCCTGAAGGTGCACCAGTCGAACTACAAGATCACCGGGTTCACGGAGGAGACCGACGTGGCCGAGCTCACCGGTCTGGGGCTTCCGGTGGTGGCCGACATCGGCTCCGGCCTGCTGGACGCGGCCTGCCCCTGGCTCGCCGGGGGCCCTCCCTCCTGGCTGGCCAACGAGCCGGCGGCGCGCCAGACCCTGGCCGCCGGTGCCGATCTGGTGACGTTCTCCGGTGACAAGCTCCTCGGCGGACCCCAGGCCGGCATCATCGCCGGCCGGGCCGAGCTGGTGGCCGCCTGTGGCCGCCACCCCTTGGCCCGGGCCCTGCGGCCCGGTGGGCTGGTGCTGTCGGCGCTGCAGGATGTGGCCCTGGCGTACCTGAACCGGCGCGGGGACGACATCCCCTTCTGGCGGATGGCCACCCTCCCCCAGCAGTCTCTCCGGGCCCGTGCCGAAGCGCTGGGGGTGGGCCGGGTGGCCGACCTCGACTCGGTACCCGGCGGCGGCACCCTGCCCGGGGTGACCATCCCGTCGGCAGGCGTGGTGGTGGAGGGCGACCACGGCGAGACCCTGCGGCGGGGGCACGAGGGGGTCCCCCCGATCGTGGCCCGGGTGAGCGAGGGCCGCACCCACCTCGATCTGCGCACCGTCGACCCGTCCCAGGACGACCACGTGACCGCGGCCCTGAAGGCGCTCCGGTGAGCGCAATCCCTTCCCCCCCCTCCAACCACGTGATCTCCACGGCGGGGCACGTGGATCATGGGAAGTCCACTCTGGTGGAGGCCCTGACCGGCACCGACCCGGACCGGTGGGCCGAGGAGAAGGAGCGCGGCCTCACCATCGATCTGGGGTTCGCGGCGGCGACGCTCCCGTCGGGTCGGACGGTGTCGTTCGTGGACGTACCCGGCCACGAGCGGTTCATCCGCAACATGCTCGCCGGAGTGGGCGGGGTCGACGCGTGCGTGTTCGTGGTCGCTGCCACCGAGGGGTGGAAGCCCCAGTCCGAGGAGCACCTGCGCATCCTGGAGCTGCTCGGCGTCGAGCACGGGCTTGTGGCCCTGACGAAGGTGGGCCTGGTCGACGACGACCTGCGGGAGCTGGCCCACCTCGACATCGAGGAGCACGTTGAGGCCACGTTCCTGGAAGGAGCGCCGATCCTCGACGTGGATGCGGTCGACGGTGTCGGCGTGGAGGACCTGCGCGCCGGCATCGACGAGATGCTGGCGTCCACCCCCACTGCCGAAGACCGGCAACGTCCCCGACTGTGGATCGACCGGGTGTTCGCGGCCAAGGGCTCGGGCACGGTGGTGACCGGCACCCTCACCGGAGGTCGTGTGGGCGTCGATGACGAGCTCGCAGCTCTCCCGCCCGGGCACACGGTGCGGGTCCGGGCCCTGCAGTCGCACCATCGCGAGCTGCGCGAGGCGATCCCCGGCACCCGCCTGGCGGTCAACCTGGGCGGGGTGGACTATGACCAGCTCCGCCGGGGCGATGTACTGGTGCGGGGCCCCCAGTGGCATCTCACCCGCCAACTCGACGCCGAGCTGCGGGTGCTCGACCGGCTCGACCACGAGGTCTCCCGTCGCGGCGCGCACGTGGCCTACATCGGCTCGGGAGAGCACCCGGTCCGGCTGCGGATCCTGGGACCGGAGGCCCTGGCCCCGGGGGAGACGGGCCTGGTGCGGCTGTACCTGGCGCGTCCGCTCCCGCTGGTGCTGGGAGACCGGTTCGTGCTCCGTGAGGCCGGGCGGGGCGAGACCATCGGTGGGGGCCGGGTGCTCGACGTGGCCCCGGTGCGCCCTGCGGCCAAGGCTCGCCCCGACGGGTCCGTGGACCAGTTCGTCGCCGAGCGGGGGTGGGTGGACGCAGGCTTCCTGGAACAGGCCACGGGAGAAGTCCGCCAACCCACGGTCGGCCGGTGGGTGGTCCACCCTGCGGAGCTCGAGGCCACCACCGAGCGACTGCGCCGAGCCGTCGAGGAGGCCGGACCGCTCGGCCTCGACCTGGCCTCGCTCGACGACCGGGAGCGGGCCGCACTCGACGGCCTGGAAGGGATCGAGGTCGACGGTGCCCACGTACGGGTGGGCGACGCCGCCGATCCCCTGGCCGACCACCCGTTCATCGCCCAGCTCGAGGCCAGCCCGTACCAGCCGCCAGCGCCCGACGGCGTCGATCGGGGCGAGCTCCGGGAGCTGGTGCGCCGGGGCTTGGTCGTGGAGCAGGACGGGATCTACTTCGCGGCCAGCGCGGTCGAGGCCGCCGCCCGGTCGGTGGCCCGGATGCTGGCCGCCAAGCCCGGGGGGGTGACCGTGGCCGAGATCCGCGAGGAGTGGGGCACCACCCGCAAGTACGCCCTGCCCCTGCTGGCCCGGCTGGACACCACCGGCGTCACCCGCCGTCGCGACGACGTCCGCATCGCCGGCCGCCGCCTCCCTCCACCCGAGTAGCTCGCAAACGGGCAGCTTCACCCGATCTGTGAGAACAAATACCATGCGGATTTGTTCTCACAGATCGCTGGGGCGGCGCGCCTATCGCACCGCGGCGTCGTGGGGGAGGCTGCCCCGGGCCGCGCGCAGGTAGGCGTAGGGGGTCTCGTAGCGCAGGTTCGACACCCGGGAGGTGTACACGTCGGCGTAGCGCTCCACCTGGCGGGCGAAGAGCGACTTGTCGTTCCCGGCCCGCATCAGCGGTCCCCAGACCGCGTTCCCCAGCTCCCCGGCGGCCCGGGCCAGGGGGGCGATCCGATCATCGAGGCGGCCTGCCTCCTCGATCACCTCGTCCAGCTCGTCGCCGGCCCCGCCGTACTGGCGGGCCATGCGCAGCTGGGCGATGCGCCGCTCCAACTGGATCTTGTCGTCCATCATCTCGACCAGCCGCTGCTCGTCGTCGGCGAAGTCGATGGCGTCGAGGATCTCGGCCTCCAGCTCCCGGGCGATCAGGGCGGTGCGCCAGCGCAGGATGTCCTTGGTGACGTGGACGTCGCCGAAGAGGTGGTCGCCCACGTACAGCAGCTGGTTGCTGGAGATCCCCAGGGTGGCCTCCACCAGCCGCGCGTTCCCACCGAAGTAGACGGCACCGGGCTCGAGTGGTCCGCGGTGGGGGGCCATGAGCGAGTGGTCCTCGTCGACGATCCGGTAGAGGGCGTCGCTCTCGGCGAAGAACCGGGGCTTGGCAGCCGAGACGATGACCACGTCGAACAGGTCCCGCCAGGTGGTGCCCGGCGGACAGTAGGGGTCGACGGCGTGCGCCATCATGAACCGGGTGTAGGTCCAGTCCGAGTTGGTCACCAGTAGCAGCTTCTTGCCCGCGGCGCGCTGGTCACGCAGGGTCTGCACGATCTCGGGGTCCCGGCGCAGGAACCGCTCGGGATCGTCGATGATCTCGGCCTTCAGGGCCCCAGCGACGTGCGACTCGTTGAGCGCCAGGTCGATGTGGCGGTACAGCTCGGCGTAGGAGCGGAGCCCGGGCAGCTCCCGGCGGTCGTGGAGCGCCACCAGCTGGCACCACAGCGAGGCCCGGGAGAGCTCGAAGAGGGTGTTCATGAACTCGAAGCGGTCCTCGCCCAGGTCCACCACGGTCTCGGAGTAGACCCGGCGCTGCTCGTCGAAGGGCAGCAGGTCGGGGCCGTGCTGGGCCCGCACCACGTAGCCGAATCGGGTCGACTTCACCAGGTTGCCGAGCTCCAGGTCGAAGGTGAGCCCCAGGCTGAAGGCGCTGGAGTCGAACGCCAACCCGTCGACGGGCCAGCCGAGGGTACCGAGGGCCTCTGTGGCGTGACGGAACGCGGCGTGCTCCCAGGCGTCCTCGTCGTAGTGGAGCAGGGTGTAGTCCATGTCGTAGCCGATGGCCCGCACCGAGCGGAGGTTGAGGGTGCGGTTGGCGAAGACCCCCCGCTCGGGGGGCGCGGCCTCGGGCGGTTCCGGTGGCAGCGGGTTGAACGTCAGCGGGTTCGCCACCCCGGTAGCTTCGCACGTGGCAGTATCGGGCCCGTGGCCGACGGACCGACACCGCATCTCGAGGGCACCCGGGGCGATTATGCGCCGACCGTGCTCGTGCCCGGCGACCCCAAGCGCGCCCGCTTCATCGCCGAGAACCACTTCGACGATCCTCGCCAGGTCAACGCGGTGCGCAACGCCGACGGGTTCACCGGTACCTACCAGGGCCGGCCGGTGTCGGTTCAAGCCGTCGGGATGGGCGTGCCCTCGGTGGCCATCTATTACACAGAGCTGATCCGCTTCTACGGGGTGGAGAAGATGATCCGGGTGGGGTCGTGCGGGGGCCTGTCGGAGTCGCTGCGGCTGGGCGACGTGATCATCGCCACCGCCGGGGGCACCGACTCGGCGGTCCCGGCCACCCTCAACGAGGGGTTGAACCTGCCGGCGGTGGCCACCTGGGAGCTGTTGCGGGCCGCGGCCGATGCCGCCGATCGAATGGAGATCCCGGTGGCGGTGGGGCCGGTGTGGACCGCAGACCTGTTCTACGGTCCCGACGACACCTTGTTCGAGAAGCTGTCGGCGCGAGGGGTCCTCGGTGTCGAGATGGAGGCCGCGGTCCTCTACACGCTGGCGGCGCTCGAAGGGATCTCGGCGCTGACCCTGCTCACCGTGAGTGACGACCTGGCGCGCGGCGAGATCATGAGCTCACGCCAGCGCGAGGACAGCTTCGACCAGATGATCCGCTTGGCGTTGGAGGTCAGCTGAGGGTCAGGTGGCCCGAAGGGTCTCGCGCTCGGCGAGCAGCGCCTTGCGCTCGCCCTCGTTCAGCCCACCCCAGATTCCGTGTTGCTCCCTGATGTGGAGCGAATAGCTGAGGCAGTCGGCACGCACGGTGCAGGACATGCAGATCGCCTTGGCTCGCGACTCCCGTTCGAGCTTCTCGTCCTTGCGCTCGAAGTGGGACGGCGGGAAGAACACGATGGACTGCGGCCCCCGGCACGCGGCCCGAACCTGCCAGGCCTGGTCAGCTAGCAGAGCGCTCACGTAGTCCCCCTTTCGATCTGGGAACTTACCCATGGTTCGCGGCCGATGACAAGGGGAAGCTGGGCCTTCTGTCCTGGGGCAGATGGCCAGTTCGACGACGGCCGGTGGCCGGGTCCTCACCCGGTGTGGCTGAAGTGGCTGGAGGGGCTCAGGTGGGCCGTTCGACCTGCAGGGTCAGGCCATCGACGTCGCTCACGAGCACCCGATCGCCTGCCTCGAGGGGACCGTGGGGGCGGCTGGGCCACGGTGCGCCCCGGACCTCCACCACGCCGTCGGGCCCGGGGTCGGTGACGGTCCCGGTCTCTCCGACGAGGAACTCGCGGGGGATGGCGACGGTCGAGAACCGGCCCCGGACCATGACCGGCATGGCCCGATAGGCGAGCACCCCCATCCCGGCGATGGCCACCACCATCGGGATCCACGACATCGAGACGTCGGCGCGGGGATACAGGAAGACGGTCCCGACCACGAACAGGACCAGCCCTATCGCGCTCCAGGCCCGGGGCACCGCGGTCTGGACGTCGACGGCCACGGCAAGCATGGACGACACCAGCAGCACCAGGGCCCAGGTGCGGATGGGCAGGAC
>JBFINV010000116.1:0-7207 GCA_041611015.1 Acidimicrobiales bacterium
CGGCGGGCTGCTCGGTGCCCTGTTCGTGGCCGCGACGGTCATGGTCGCCATACCTGCGCTGGTGCTCGTGCCGTGTTGACGCCGGCAATCTTCGCTCATGCCGGCCGGGCAGCAGCCCCACACGACCTGTGGGGTTCGTGGTCCCTCGACCCCATCGTCCTGATCGCCCTCGTGGCCGCACTAGCGCTGGGGTTGGTGGCTGCTTCCCGGCGAGCTCCGGGGTGGTGGGCTCTGGCGGTGGCGGTCCTGGTCCTGGCAGTGGCCCTGGTGTCGCCCCTCGATGCCGCCAGCGACGCGCTGGCCTCGGCCCACATGATCCAGCACGTCTTGCTGATCGGCGTGGCGGCACCGCTGCTGGCCCGAGCGGGCCCAGTCGCCCTCGTGCTGCGCGCCGGGCCCCCCGGGGCCCGCCGCATGGGCCGCAGTCTGCGCCGGGGGCTGGGCGTGGACGCGCGTCGGCGCCGGATCCTGCGCCACCCGGTGTTGATCTGGGTTCTCGCTGTCGCCTCGTTGTGGGCCTGGC
Source organism: Acidimicrobiales bacterium (assembly GCA_041611015.1). Classification (GTDB taxonomy): domain Bacteria; phylum Actinomycetota; class Acidimicrobiia; order Acidimicrobiales; family UBA8592; genus JBFINV01. Next base: position 524 of record JBFINV010000116.1, read on the forward strand.
ATGCGCCCGCTCTCTACGACGCAGCCGTGGCGCATCGCCCCGTGCACGTCATCGAGCACCTCACGCTGCTCGGCGCGGCCATGGCCTTCTGGAGCGCCGTGTGGCGGTGTGGCCGCCCCGGCGGTGAACCGGGCACCGGCGTCCTGCTGCTGTTCGGCTACGGCCTGGCCACCACCCTGCTGGCCGCGCTCATGACCTTCGCCACTCGCCCGTGGTACGAGTCCTACGCCACCACCACCGAGGCGTGGGGCCTCCACCGTCTGGCGGACCAGCAGCTCGCAGGGGTTCTCATGTGGTTCCCCACCGGCTTCCTCGGCGCCGGGGTGGCGCTGTGGCTCGTCATCGGCTGGCTGGGTCGGGCCGGCCCCGAGACCGAGCCAGACCTCGGGCCACCAGCGGCACTACACGCTGGCGGCGATGAGCCGGGCCGCGTCCCCCGGTTCGAGCTCGCCGACGTCGACCTCGATGGAGGCGACCGCCCGGTACACGGGTAGGCGGGTCGCCGCCTGGGCTCGGAGCGCGGCCAGCAGAGCATCGCCCGCCAGGCGGCGGTGCTCGCCTGCAGCTGCCTCGGCCCGAGATGCCAGAACGGCAGGTGCTGCGTGGAGGAGCACCACGTCGTGCGGGGAAAGGAGTCGCCTCAGCACGTCCGGTCGGTCGGCGACGCTCGCAGCGGCGGTCACCACGGAGCGTTCGGCGGCCCGCAGCGCCAGCCGCAACACGGCCAGCTCGCGCCGGTGCAACCGAGCCACCCCCCACCGCTCGGCGATCTCTGCAGCGGTCATCGTGGTCCGCCGCTCGAGGAGCTCATCGTTGTCGATGACGGGGAGGCCGAGCTCTGCGGCCACCAGCCGGCCCACCGTGGACTTGCCCGAGGCCATCAAACCCACCATGACCAGGTGCGCGGGCCCCGAGGGTCTGGTCACTGTGACAGGGCATCGGCGTCACAGCTCTCGAACCGAACCACCAGCGCTGCTGCGTCGTCGTGTCTGGACGGTCGCTGCTCGACGAGGTCGCTGGCCAGCTCCTGGACGAGCGAGTCGCCCGAGCGCGCCACCGCAGGGGTGATCACCCGATCGACGAGGCCCTGCACGTCCCGATCGATCCTCGAGCCGGCCGACTCCACCACGCCGTCGGTGAACAGGACCAGGATGGTCCCGGGCGACACCGTCACGTCGGTGCTGGCCCTTCGGGTCCGCTGCCCCACTCCGACCAGGGTGTCGCTGCCCCCGTCGAGGAGCTCGACCTGCCCGCACGGGTGGATGAGCACCGCTGGGAGGTGCCCCGCCCTGGTGTAGCGGAAGCGCATGCACGGTCGCTCCCAGATGCCGTAGAACAACGTCGCCATGATGCCGAGGTTCACCGCAGCCTCGTCGAGGTGCTCGACCTGTTCGGCCAGGGGCGCCGGGTCGCTCATGGTCTGGCCCCGGAACATGTTGCGCAGCGTCGCCATCTGGGCCACCGCCTCGGGGCCGTGGCCGGCCACGTCGCCGATGCCCACCAGCACCGAACCGTTTCGCAGCTCGAAGATGTCGAACCAGTCACCGCCGGCCTGCGCGTACGACGCGGCTGGCTCGTACGCGGTGTCGGTCGTCAGTCCGGGCACCCCGGCGAAGGCTGCTGGTTGGAACCACTGGCGCAGCCCGGCGACCAGCTCCTCGTGCTGCTCGAGGGCCGCGGCCCGGTCCCGGGTGGCGGTCACCGCCGCTCGCCCGAGCCCACCCACGACGACACCGAGACCGATGAACGCCACTGCCTGCACGACGGCCCGCCGCCGGGCCCCGTCGCTGGCCCGATCGGCCCGTGCAGCCTCGTCGTCGTTGAGCTCCTCCACAACGCCGAGCACCTCGTCGATCCGGGTCGAGGCGGATTCGAACCACTCGATCGGCTCCGGCGCGGGCGTGGCCCCGGCGGTCGCCGCGGCGACGAGGGCCTCGACCCGGTTGTGAGAAGTGCTGGAGGACAGGGCGCCGATCCGCTCACGGGCATCACCATCGACCAGGCGGGCGGCATCGGTGATTCGGCTGTCGATGTCGACCTGCAGGAGCGAGAGCCGGGTGGCGAGGGCATCGTCGATCGCGGCGCCCCTGGCCAGCGCGCCCACCACCAGCCCCCGGCGGGTGGCCTCGGACTCGGACACGTCGACCAGCACGTCGCGCGCTCGCCGGTCGGCGAAGCCGGAGCTTCCCCGAGTGGTGGCAGTCGTCTCCCCGAGCGCGGTCACCAGCAGGTCGATCACGTCGGAGTAGAGGTCGAAGGCCACCTCGCCCCGGCCCGCGACCGTGGCCCGGATCGGGTCGAGCCGCTGCGGGATCTCCTCGAGCTGATCGGCGAACCCGGGGTCCACGCTGGCGCCAGAGCCGATCTCGGCCAGCGCCGCGTCGGCCCTGGCGATCTGAGCCGCCAGGGCCCGCTGGTCCGGGGCCTGGCCCGTTGCGATCCACAGCTCTGCCAGGCCCCGCTCGTCCTGGAGCTCGTCGAGGGCCGCCAGGAGCCGCTCGTAGGTCCGTGCTGCGCTCCGGTCGCTGGAGGCCTCGTCGGCGTCCTGCAACGACGTGCGGATCGAGTCGCCACCGACCCAGATCACCGCGATCATCGCCAGGGCGATGAGGGCTCCCACCAACGTCGGTGACGCGTACACACGCGCTCTCAAGCGGCTTTCCCCTGGGTCGGCGCCGGGACTCGGCCGGCGACGGGCAACCTAGCACGGGTGCCCTGAGCTCACGCCGTCGCGAACGGGCTCCGAGCGAGCCGGGCGTTGTCAGTCGCCGGCGACGAAGGCCATCCAGGTTCCCTGGGCGTCTACGAGGTGACGCCAGCCGAAGAACCCCTCGAACGCATCCCACTGCGCGAAGTCGTTGTCGTCGTACAGCGGTCGCAGGGCGTCACGCTCGGCCTCGGTCACCTCGCTCCACGCCTTGGAGAACACCTCGGGCCAGCTGTAGAGAGCGGTCCCGGCGCTATCGTCCAGGGACCAGCCGAGCTTCAAGGTCTCGACCATGAACCGCAGCACCTCGCTGCCCCGCCGCTCGCCCTCCCGCCAGAAGCCGGCCGGATCGCCACCCCCGCCGAAGCTGTAGGTGAACAGCGACGGGTTGGTGAGCGCCGCCAGGGCCTCGTAGTCGCAGGCGATGGCGGCGGCAGCAATGGCCTGGCGGGTGACCTCCACTGCCGTCGGCAGGGTCGGGTCGGGCTCGGGGGGATCGAGCTGGCGAGCCGAGCACTGCGCTGGGTCCAGCTCGGGCGGGTTCTCGGTGGCGGCCGGAATCTCCACGGCCACCACCGTCAGTGCCGTCGGGGCCACGCCCAGGCCCCCGAGATCGGCGATGACCGCGTAGCCGGGTCCACCGGGATGCTCGAGGACCATCGGTCCCCCGAGGATCTCCTGGAGCTCGGTGCCGCCGGCGGTGGCGAATCCCTGGGCCACCACGGTGCCGCCTGGATCCACGAGGGTGACGTCGATGGTGCCCTCGAAGGCCTGAGCTCGGCCCTTCGGTTGAAACTGCTGCGGGCCGCCTCGGGGCCCAGCGAAGAACCAGTCGTCGACCTGGATGCGGTCGCTGCGCAGCCAGCGGACCCCCCAGCGCTGCACGCCGCCTTCGTCGAAGCCGCCGGCGACCCGGACCCGGGCCGCCTCACCGAAGGGCTGGCCGTCCTCGCCGATGCTCTGCAGGACGACATCGGCCAGCTGCTCGACCGGGTCGACGTTGGTGACCGAACCCACCGGCAGGTCCCAGCCGCCCAGGAACCGAACGAACTCCTGCGCCGCGGCCTCCGGCGTCGCCGGCCATCCCTCGAGAGGTTGTCCGGCACCGGGCCAGACCACTCCCTCGGGGGGAACCACCGCCGAAGGTTCGGTGATCTCGCCCGGAGTCGGAGCGGATGCCGCGGTGTCGTCGTCGGTCGCGGTCGGCTGCGGGGTCGTTCCCGGCGACGGTGCCGGGGTGGGGTCGGGGGTGGTGGCGACCTCTCTGGTGGTGGAGGGGTCGTCGAAGACGAGGGCCCCGATCATGATCACCGCTGCGGCTGCGCCGCCGGCCGCAGCCAGCCAGAGGACGTGCGGCGAGCGCCACCACGGTCGGCGTCGAGCTCGGGCCTCGGTGACCCGGCCGGCCAGGCGGGCGTAGGCGTCGGAAGCGGGCTCGACGTGGTCGGCCCGTTCGGCGAGGGTGCGCCGGAGCAGGTCGTCGGTCTTCATCGGAGGTCCTCCAGCAGCTCGGCGAGGCGGCGTAGCCCCCGGTGGGCGTGGCTCTTCACGGTGCCCGGGGCCATTCCCAGGGTCTCCGCGATCTCGGCCTCGGACAGATCGAGGTAGTACCGCAGCACCAGCACGTCGGTCTGGCGCTGGGGCAGCGACCGGAGCACGGCGAGCACCTGGTCTCGCACGACCCGGTCCAGCGCCGCAGGTTCCGGTGAGGGGGCCGGAGCGCTCGGTTCGGGCTGGTGGGCCCGCCGGACCCGACGTCGGCGCAGGGCGCTACGGGCGCCGTTGAGCACCGCGCTCCGGAGGTAGGCGGCCTCGCGCCCGGGCGCAACGCTTCGCCGCCCGCCGAGGAGGCTCACGAAGGCGTCCTGCACGACCTCCTCGCAGCTCCACACGTCGTCCACGTAGAACGACGCCAGCTTGACGAGCGAGCGGTAGTGCTGGTCGTAGAGGGTGCGGAGTTGAGCGCCCAGGTCGACCGGTGCGACCTCGGAGTCGGCCACCCGCCCAGCATGCAACATGGTGTTCACGCCTGAACGGACGCCCGACGGGCGCACGGGGTTTACCGCGCCGAGGAGAAGACCCCAGCGGGCCCAGGATCAACCGAGCGGCCCCGCCGACCGGCTGTATCCCACGAAGCCGGCTGGCGGAACCGCTCGGTCCCCGCCGTTGTCACCGCCGCCCAACAGCCGTTGCGCTGGAGCTCGAAGTCGTGGCCGGGCGGGGGCGTTCCGCCCCACGCCCTCGCGACCGCCGGGACTCGATCGGGGAGGGGTTCACCCGGAATTGGGACCTGGTCGGTCGTCGTCCTGCCACGTTGACAACCGTTCCACCGCGCCGTTGACTGCGGGTCAACTCCAGGTCAACTCCCCGCTCCCGACGACGTCCGGCCCGCCGGTCGAGAGCGCCACCGTGGACTACTGTCCATCCATGGGACGGTTGGCGGGCCCGCTCGGCACCCTCGGTGCCTCGTATGACGCGGTGGTGGTCGGGACGGGGTACGGGGGCGGCGTCGGTGCCTGCCGGTTGGCGCGTGCCGGCTTGGACGTGGCGGTTCTCGAACGTGGGCGCGAGCTGCGCCCCGGGGACTTCCCTCGAACCGCACTCGCGAGCGGGCTGCAGATGCAGCTGCATCGCTGGGGACGCAGGTCGCTCGGTCGGGCTGGCGCCCTGTTCGACTTCCGGGCCTCCGAGGACGTCATCACCCTGGTCGGGTGCGGCGTGGGTGGAACCTCGCTGATCAACGCCAACGTGTCGCTCGAACCGGAGCCCCATGTGTTCGAGGACGAGCTCTGGCCCACCGAGTTGCGCCGCCACGGGGGGGACGAGGCCCTCGGCCAGGGCTTCGAACGGGCCCGGGCCATGTTGCGGCCCGCTACCTATCCCGAGGACAGGCTGGCCGCCGCTCTGCCGAAACTGGAGGCACTGCGGGTGGCGGCGCAGGCCGCGGGCACCACCGCCGAGCTGTTGCCGATCAACGTCACCTTCGACGAGATCGAGCACAGCACCGGCTTGTGCCAGAAGCCGTGCACCGGGTGCGGGGACTGCGTCAGCGGGTGCAACGTCGGGGCCAAGAACACCATCGACCAGACCTACATCGCCGATGCCGTCGCCCACGGCGCAACTCTGGTCGCCGAAGCCACCGTGACCCATCTCGAGCGAGCCGACGGGCGCTGGCGGGTGCACGTGGTGAGCACCGGCACCACGGGCCCGCCGCTGGTGGTTGAGTCCGACATCGTAGTGCTCGGGGCCGGCAGCCTCGGTTCCACCGAGATCCTGTTGCGGTCCAGGGATCATGGCCTGTGGCTGTCCGACACCATCGGCACCAGCGTGTCCGGCAACGGTGACTTCCTGGGCTATGCCTACGACGCCGAGATGCGCATCCACGGTGTTGGCCTCGCCGAGCGCGTCGACCTCGACGACCCGGTCGGGCCTTGCATCACCGGTGGGTTCACCATGGACGCCGACACCGGCGACGAGGTCCTGCCGGTGCTCTTCGAGGAGGGGTCGCTGCCCCGGCCGATGGCCCGCCTGGCGCCGCTCGGGCTGTGGTGGCTGAGCAGGCGCAACCCCAATCCTCGAGAACGAGACCGGGAGCGGGCCCGCCGGCGGCTGCGAAGCCTCCTCCAGAACGCCTACCGCGGCCCGGTATCACGCACGATGGTCTTCCTGGGCATGGGTTTCGATGGCGACAGGGGCTCGATCGTCGCGCCCGACGACCCCCGGCGTCGCGCCGTGATCCAGTGGCCCGGCGCGGGCCGCAGCCGTGAGCAACTGGCCACCGCGGAGGCCGCAGCCTCGATGGGAGACCGCATGGACGCCACCTATCTGGCGTCGCCGGTGGCTGGCAAGTTCGTCACGGTGCACCCGCTGGGCGGCTGTGCCATGGCCGACGACGGGGCCCACGGAGTGGTCGACCACGCGGGCCGGGTCTTCGCCGGCACCGGGACCGAGACCTACGACGGACTGCTGGTGGTGGA
>JBFINV010000117.1:0-7175 GCA_041611015.1 Acidimicrobiales bacterium
GGTCCGGGACGACCCGTTGATGGTGACGGTGATCTCCATGGTCAGCTCCCCCTCGCCTGTTCGGCCGCGGCCGCCAGACCCCGACGGACGTAGGTGCGGACCACCTGGCGCTTCCAGTCGGCGCTCCCCCGCACGTCCGAGTGCGGGTCACAGGCCGCTGCCGCGACGTCTGCGGCCTCGGCGAACACCTGGTCACCAGGTTCCGCGCCCACCAGCACAGCCTCGGCGTCGCCAACCTTGAGGTTGTGGGCGTACACCGAGGTCAAGGCCACCCCGGCCCGCTCGATGGTGCCGTCGTCGGCCAGCTCCAAATGGGTGGCCGCCCCGACGGTGGCGTAGTCACCGACCTTGCGCTCCAGCTTGAGATAGGTGCCGCCCCACCGACCCCCGGGGACCCGGATCCGGACCTCGGTGACCATCTCGTCGTCAGCGAGGGCGCTGGTGAACATCCCCTCGACGAACGAGTCGATGTCGATGGCGCGCTCCCCGCCGGGGCCCCGGGCCACCACCTCGGCCCCAGTGGCGAGCAGCACCGTGTTCCAGTCGCCTTCGGGGTCGCAGTGAGCCACCGACCCGCACAGGGTGCCGAGGTTCCGGACCAACGGGTCGGCGACCCAGGGCGCGGCCGCCGCGACCGCCCCGGCAGCGAGGTCCGACGCCGCGATGTCGGCGTGCCGGACCAGCGCGCCGACGCGCAGGTGGCCGTTGGCTCGCTCCAGCGAGTCGAGCCCGGCGATCCGGTTGATGTCGATCAGCTTGGCGGGATAGGCGAGGCGGACCTTCATCATCGGCAGCAGGCTCTGGCCGCCGGCGAGGAAGCGGGTCTCGTCACCCCCTTCGGCCTTGAGCGAGATGGCCTCGTCCACCGACGAGGCCACCGCGTACTCGAACGCGGATGGGAACATCTGACCCCCTCGTTGCACCCCGTGATGTCGGTGTGGCCGACCCTACTCCTCATCTCCAGGATCTGCTGGAGCGCCTGGGGCGGGGCGCTCGGCAGGCGGGAAGCCGTGAGCCGCGTGGACCGCCTCGTAGTCCTCCCAGGTGTCGACGTCGGCCGGGAGCGGGCGGGGCACGGCGATGCGGGCCACCCGGGAGGGAGGCTCGCGGTCGACGATCTGCCACACCGCCTTGTCCCCGTGGAGGCGGCGAAGGGTGTCGAAGGCGTCCGCGCTGAAGACGAAGGGGTGGCCCAGCGCCCCCTGGTAGTCGGTGACCGCAGCCCAGCTGGGCTGGGAGCGCCACGCCGAGGTCACGGCGTCGATGAGGTCTGCATCGACCCCGGGCATGTCGCCCAGCAGCATGGCGATGGCGTCGCAGGCGCCGGCGGCGTCCAGCCCGGCGAGGAGGGAGGATGCGCACCCCGTTCCGTACCCGTCGTTGCGGACCACCTCGGCTCTCGTGCCGGCCAGCCCGACGTCGCCCTCGCCGATCTCGCCACCGAGAACCACCACCACCCGCTCCAGGGTTGATGCCTCCACCTGGGCCACCACGTGGGCCAGCAGGGTCCGGCCCCCGAACGGCAGGGTCTGCTTGGGTCGACCGAGGCGACGGGACTCGCCGGCGCCGAGCACCACGCCGACCAGGCCGGCGCCGGGACCGGTCATGGATCACCGCCCTTCCACACCCTGCCCTCGCCCGTCGAGAGGTGGATGTTGGCCGCCCTGGCTGCGCCCGGCTGCACGCCGGTGATGTCCACCTCGGTCCCGCCCTCGCGGAGCTCGGCCACGATCCGTTCCAGCGCGGCGGCGCCGCTGTAGTCGAGGCGGCCCACGCCGCTGAGGTCGATGACCACGTGGCTCACCTCGGGGTGCTCGGCCAGCTCGTCGCTGACCACGCGGTCGATCGAGGGCACGGTGGCGAACCACAGCACCCCGTGGGGGGCCACGGTCACGGTGTCGCCCAGCCGCTCGCTGGTGGCGCCCACGCTGAGCTCACGATAGAGGTGCACTCCGATGGCCAGCCCGATCCCGATCAGCACCCCCTGCTCCACCCGGGGCGAGGTGGCGAGCGTGGCCACCAGGGTCCCGATCCCGACCACGGCCTGGGCGGTGGACTCGCCGATCAGCCGGAACAGGGGGCGGATCCGAATCAGCTTGTAGACCGCGCCGACCACGATGGCGCCCAGTATCGAGCGCGGCAGGTCCTCCAGCAGAGGCGTCAGCGGCAGCGTGACCAGGACGAACGCCCCGGTGATCGCCCCCGCCCAGGCACTGGTGGCCCCGGCCAGCCGGTTCAGCGAGCTGCGCGAGAACGAGCCGCCGACCGGGAAGGCCCCGGAGATGCCCGAGGCCAGGTTGGCCACTCCCTGGCTCACCATCTCGCGATTCGGATTCCACGGGGCCCGCTCCTCGACCGCGAAGGTCCGTGCGATCGACGCGGGCTCGGCGAACCCCACCAGAGCAATGGCCGCAGCCGGAATGAGCAGGTCCAGCGCCGAGTCCCAGGGGAAGTCCAGCCCCAGGCTGACGAAACCGCCGTCGAGCTCACCAGCGACCGAGCCCTCGTAGCCGGCGAGCGCGCTCACCACGACTCCCCCGATCACCGCCACCAGGACCCCCGGGAACAGGCGGTGCACCCGGCGCCCGCCGAAGATGAACACCAGCGCGCCCAATGCGAACAGGATCGCCTGCCAGCTCCAGGCGCCGGGGTCGGCGAGCGCCAGGGCCGCGTCCTCGAGCACACCCTCGTCGTCGGGTTCGACGTCGAGGACCTTCGGCAGCTGGGACGCCACGATCAGGATCACCGCGCCGGTGGTGAAGCCCAACAGGACCGGTTCCGACAGCAGGTACGCCACGCTCCCGAGCCGGAGGAGTCCGAGCAGCACCCGGAACAGCCCGACCAGGACGGCGAGGAGCGCGGCGAGCTCGATGTACTCGGTGGTGGTCGGGGTGGCGAGCGACTGCAGGGCCCCGAAGGTCAGCAGGGCGGTCAGGGCCACCGGCCCGGTCTGGAGGTATCGCGAGGAGACGAACGCCGCGGCCAGCAACGGGGGCAGAGCGGACGCGAACAACCCGTACTTGGCCGGCAAGCCGGCCAGCTCCGCATAGGCCAGCGACTGCGGGATGGCCACCAGGGCCACGGACAGCCCGGCGACGACGTCGCCGGTGGAGGGTCGAACGATGTTCATCCGGATCGGTCGGGCTCCACGTTCGCGGCCGTCTGGGCGCCGCTCAGCGTAGTCCGGCCTGCCCGCTGATCTGCTCGACGGGCCACCAGGGCGGCCCCTAGCCTGCGCGGGTGCTCATCCCCCGTGGTGCCATCGCCCAGGAGCAGACCGACGTCGACGTGCTCGGCGAGGCCTTGCGCGGCGGCGGGATCACCGGCTGGGACTGGGCCCAGGCCGGCATCATCGTCGCTGCAGCCTTCGTGGCCTCCCGAATCGTCAAGATGATCGCCACCAGGCTGATCGGGCGGCGTGCCGACGCTGCCGTCGCCGACCTGGTCGGCCGTCTGCTCGCCTACACGATCGCCATCTTCGGGCTCATCTACGCGCTCGAGCAGCTCGGGGTCCGGATCGGGCCGCTGCTCGGAGCCCTGGGCATCGTCGGCATCGCGGTCGCGTTCGCGCTCCGGGACATCCTCGAGAACTTCGTGGCCGGCCTGCTCCTCCAGTTCCGGCGCCCGTTCTCCTACGGCGACCAGATCGTCAGCGGTGACGTCGAAGGCACCGTGCAGTCGATCGACGCCCGGTCGGTCACGGTGGTCACGCCCGACGGCGAGACGGTGCACCTGCCGAGCAGCCAGGTGATCACCGACGCCATCACCAACCACACCGAGCGGGGGGCCAGGCGCACCACCGTCGACCTCGGCGTCGCCTACGGAACGGACCTGAAGGCGGCCCAGCGGGTGCTGCTGGGAGCGGTCCGGAACGTGGAGCGGGTTCTCGCCAACCCGGAGCCGGAGGTGCTGCTCGTGGGGTTCGGCGACTCGAGCATCGACTTCGCAGTGAGGTTCTGGCACCTGCCGACCATCGCCGACCACTGGCAGACCAGGTCCGACGTGGCCTTCGCGCTCGACGAGGCCTGCCGCGGCAACGACATCGTCATCCCCTTCCCCCAGCGGGTGGTGTGGATGGGCGACGAGCCGGGAGTCGACCCAGACGGCGAGCCCGGCGAGGAGACCTGAACGCTCGGCGTTTGTCGGGGTGCGGGCTCGGGTAGCCCGAGCCCATGAGTGAGAACGCGTCCCCCACCGACCCCACCGCGATCGCAGATCCCAAGCGGGGGGTGCTGGTCGTCACCAACGACGATGACGATCCCGGCATCGCTGCCGCCCGATCCTTCGCCGCCGAGCTGGCCGCCCGCGCCGAGGTGCCGCTGATCCTCTACGACCGCTCCGAGGAGACCTGGGCCGACACCGAGCACCCCGACGGACCCCTCGGTCCCGACGATCAGCGTCTCGAGGGCCGGACCCATCTCCGCCAGCAGATGAACGAGCTGGGCCGGCTGGGCGCCGACGTCCGGGGCTGGGTGGCCACCCTGCCGAGCATCACCGCAGTCGAGACCGCACTGGGCGAGACCGAGGCCGATGTGGTGGTGATCCCCGAGGCCATGGACCGCAAGCTCCTGGAGCGGGCCATATCCGGAGATTCGCTCGGCAACGCCCTCCGGGAGCAGCTCGAGCACGGCCCTCACCCCGACGTGACCGTGGTCGAGGTGGCCCCCGACGGAACTGCTACTTGCTGCTAGCTCGCTCCGCTCGCTGCGCTCGCTTTGCTCACACGCAGAGCGCAAGCGCCGTTCCGCTCGACCGGCAAAGCCGGACCGAGCTACCGCTTCCCGTTCCGCTCGACCGGCAGGGCCGGACCGAGCTACCGCTTCCCGTTCCGCTCGACCGGCAAAGCCGGACCGAGCTACCCCCAACGGATCTGTGAGAACAAATTCGACGAGTATTTGTTCTCACAGATCCGCCATCGACCGTCCGCGTCCCGTGAGTACCCTCACAGCTCGCCGATGTCGGCGTCGGTGATGCCCAGGGTCTCCCAGGCCGGCCGCAGCGCGGCGCGGACCGCCTCGCCTCCACCCCCGGCGCCGGGCTCGTTGGTCAGGTCGAAGACGGTGTCGATGGCATCGCCATCGACACCGAGCGGTACCACGTGGGCCTCGATGACCCGCCAGAAGGCGAGGCCTTCGGCTTGGTGCTCCCGAGCCTGGTCCGGATCACTCTCGGCGAGGTCCTGCTCCACCAGGGTGGCGTAGCGGATCGCAGCCTGGCTGTAGGTGATCGTCAGTCCCTGCATCACCGCGTTGGCTGCGGCCTCGGCCGCCTCCAGGTCGCCGTCCAGCAGGGCGTCCCGGCCCGCCACCATGGCGGCCAGGATGGCCTCGTTGGCGAGCGCGGTGTCCCCCTCGCCGACGGTCCCGAAGTCCGCGGCCCGCCTGTCGGCGGTGCCGTAGGGCGCGCAGTCCGGCTGGGCCCCGTGATAGAAGGCCCACGCCTCGTCCCAGTTGTGGGCCGCCCCCTCGGCAGGGTCGAAGTTCCCCTCGTCCGCCTTCTCCAGCGCGCTCGAGAGCTCGTGCACGACCCAGGCCACCATCAGCTGGTTCTGCACCCCCTTCTCGACGCCCTGGGCCCGCACGTCGTCGGCCTCGCCGGCGAAGGGCCCCGTTCCCTCCAGCGCGGCGCTGACGAAGTCGTCGAGCGGCGTCGGGGTCCCGTAGTAGTCGTCGAGGCCGTGCTGGGCGTCCTCGCGCGTTGCGAAGCCGGCGAGGGTCCGGACCGTCCCGTCGTCGGCGACCGACGCCCCACCTCCTCGATAGACCTCGGCCGCACCCTCGAAGTCGCCCTCGTCGACCAGGCGGGCGATGTCGCAGACGTCGAGGACCACCAACCGGTGGCTGGCCACGTCGGTGGCGTACTCGTAGCCGCCATCGCCCTCGGTCGGCTCGGCCGGGACCGAACCCGACGCCGGCGCCGAGCTGGATGCCGAGCCGCTCCCGGTCTCGGAGTCCGAAGCCGAGCCACCGTCGAGCTCGCGCACTCCGGCCCCGTCGTCGTTGCCGCAGGACCCGGCGACCAGCGCCAGCACGACGAGGGCGATGCAACACCGCCTCACCGGGCGTTCAGCTCCCGGTAGACCGCAGGGACGACCCGGTGGAGGTAGGGCCCCAGCACGACGAAGCTCTGGCCCGTGGTCCGGTAGTGGTAGCTGATGGGCACCTCCTGGTACCGGAACCCCTTGGCGAGCAGGTCAAGGGTGAGGACCTGGGCGTAGTTGAAGTCGTGGATCACCTCGGCCGCAGTCGCGGCTTCGAGCGACAGGGCCCGATAGCCGCTCTGCCCATCGGTGATGGCCTCGCCGGCGACCATCCGCAACGCTGCGGTCAGGATCCGGTTGCCCAGCCGGCGGCGGACGAGGATGTGGTCGATCCGGCCGAGGAACCGGCTGCCGGCCACGTAGTCGGCGTCGCCCACGAGGATCGGCCGCACCAGGTCGGGGAGCTCTTCGGGGAGGTACTCGCCGTCGGCGTCGCAGAACGCCACCGCCGCCACCTTGCGCTCCACGCCGAGGGCCAGGCCGGTGCGTACCGCGGCGCCCAGGCCCAGGTTGCGTTCCGAGCGCACCACCTGCGCGCCGGCCGCTTCGGACCGGGCGGCGGTGGCGTCGGTCGACCCGTCGTCGATCACCACCACCTGCACCGGGTGGCCGTCGACCTCGGCCGGGGCCCGCCGGATGCAGCCCGCGACCGCAGCCTCTTCGTCGTGGGCGGGCAGGAAGAGCAGGATCGGCGCATCCGGTGCGGGCGCCGACCGCGGCGGACGGACTTCGGGGGTTCGGAGGCGGATGCGTCCGAACCCGGACCCCAGCCACGTGCGGATCACCCGCCAGACGTTCACCGGGCAAACTCTAGAGTGTTAGGGTGACTTCACAAAAGTCGCCAACCACGGATATCGTGCGCGCGCATGGTGCGCCTCCTCCAGGCCTCACTGGTGACCCTCTCCCTGTTGGCCGCGGGCTGCGGCGGCGGCTCCCCCGGTCGGCTCGAGGGGTCGGCGGCGCGAATCTACGGCGGCGCCTGCGCATCGTCGACCGGCGAGGAGGTCACGATCTACTCCGGTCGCACCGAGAACCTCATCGAGCCCGTCCTCGACGCCTTCGCCTGCGAGACCGGCATCGGGGTGGCCGTCCGCTGGGGTGACTCGAACCAGCTGGCGCTCCTCATCAGCGAAGA
>JBFINV010000118.1:0-7128 GCA_041611015.1 Acidimicrobiales bacterium
CTCGATCTCGGTCGCGAGGTCGCCGGCTTGGTCGTGGAGTGGCGCCGCTGCGGGGTCCAGGTTGACGAACACGAACCCACCCAGCTCCCCGACCTGGATCTGGTCGAGGCAGATGGCGTCGATGTCGAAGTCGACCAGGTGGCTGGTGTGTCGGGCCGCCCGCAGCTGCCCGGTGAGGTCGTAGGACCAGGCGTGGTACGGGCACACCAGGTTCCTCAGCCGGCCCTCGCCCTCGACCAGCTCGTGGGCCCGGTGCTTGCAGACGTTGTAGAAGGCCCGCAACGCACCATCGTGGTCCCGCACCGCGACGACGGGCATGGCGGCGATCGTCTCGGCGACGAACGAACCGGGTTCGCGCAGCTTCTCGGCGTGGCAGATCCACTGCCACGACCGGCCGATGATCTCGCGCTGGTCGACGTCGAACCATCGCTGTCGGGTGTAGGCGTCGGCGTGCAGCGACAGCGACGCGCTCGGGTCGGGGTCCCATCCCCGATCTATGCCGATGTTCCTCGAGCTCATGAGGTCTCCCCGCTCACGTGGAGGCGGCTCCGGAGGGCGGCGTCGACCACGTCCTGGTGGTTCCGCACGTAGTGGTTGGCAACGTCGTTCTCTGGCAGGTGGTCCCAGGACCTGCGAGCGACTGTGTGTCCGGTGGCCCGGTGGATCGCGTGACGGGCCCGCTGCGAGGCCAGGACTCGCTCACGGATGGCGTCGCTGTCCCAGCGCTGCCTCACCTCGGCGGCGAAGCTCGCTGCGGTGTCGGCGTGGTCGGGGTCGCTGGCGAGGTTCGTGCGCTCGAGCGGGTCGGCACCGAGGTCGTAGAGCAGTGGGGGATCGGTGTCGCAGTGGATGAACTTCAGGTCCCCCCGCCGGATCATGAACATCGGGTGCGACGTCATCTCGGCCATGTACTCCCCGGTGGTCTCGGACACGTCGTCGGTGTCGCCGACTGCGAGCGGCCAGAGGCTCCGGCCCTCGATGTCGGGCACCCGCTCGCGCCACTTGCCCCCCTCGGTGGCCATCTCGAGGATGGTCGGCAGCAGGTCGAGGAGGGACGCCACGTTCGGGACCGTCCGGTTGGCGACGCCAGGGCCTGCCATGACGAGGGGCACCCGTGCCGAGCGCTCGAAGAAGGTCATCTTGTACCAGAGGCCCCGGTCCCCGAGCATGTCGCCGTGGTCGGCGGTGAACACGACAACCGTCGAGTCGGCGAGCCCTGACTCGTCCAGCGCGCCCAGCAGACGGCCGAGCCAGTCGTCGACGAAGCTGGTGTTGGCGTAGTAGCCCCGCCGGGCCGCCCGGGCCTGCTCATCGGTGTACCCCACGGTGTCGGCCTCGATCCCGGCCCGGACCCGGAGGCTGTGGGCATCGAGAGCGCCGAGGTCGACCGGCTCCGGTGGGTCGACGGCGTCCTCGGGGTACCGGTCCCACCACTCGGGGCGGGCCACATAGGGGTCGTGGGGGTGGATGAAGGAGACGACCAGGAAGAAGGGTCGCTGGTCGCCATCGCGGGCCAGGTCGTGGATCTTGCGGCGGGCGGTGAACCCGACCTCCTCGTCGTAGTCGATCTGGTGGGTGGTCACGGCCGGGCCGGCCTCGGCCAGCGGGTCCATGTTGTGGTACCACTTGTCGATCCGGCGCTCGGCCGCCGTCCAGTCGGGGGTCCAGGCGAAGTCGGCGGGGTAGATGTCGGTGGTCAGCCGCTCCTCGAACCCGTGCAGTTGGTCCGGGCCGACGAAGTGCATCTTGCCGGTGACGATGGTGCGGTACCCGGCCGTCTGGAGGTGGTGCGCCAAGGTGGGGACCGACGCCGGCCACTCGGCCGCGTTGTCCCACACGCCGGTGGCGCTCACCGGTCGTCCGGTCATGAGCGCAGACCGCGCCGGGGCGCACAGGGGGGAGTGACAGTACATGGCGTCGAACCGGGCCCCCCGCTCTGCGAGCGAATCCAGGTGCGGGGTGGCGACCACCGGATGGCCGTAGGTCGACGTGAAGTGCGGCGCCAGCTGGTCCGCCATGACGACGAGGACGTTGGGCCCGGCCATCCCCGGACACTACGCCCCCTTTGAACGATCGTTCAACCCCAAATTTGTGCCGAATCGTGCAGTTTTCTGCGCTTCTGGGCACAGATTTCCGGGGCGGGGGCTTGACGGATACCGCCAGTATTCAAATACTGTAGGTATGACGAGGCGGAGCAGAGCCGAGACGACCGAGGCGAACCGGCGGGCGGTGCTGGCGGCGGCCCGCGCGCACTTCGAGGAGCACGGCTTCCACGGGGCGTCGCTCGACGAGATCGCCGAGGCCGCCGGGTTCTCCAAGGGCGCGGTCTACTCGCGATTCGCCTCGAAGAGTGACCTCTTCCTGGCTGTTCTCGAGGATCACATCGAGCGCCGGGCCGCCGTCACCGCGGCGCAGCTCGCTGGGCTCGACGACGATGCCGCTGACCTCGTGGAGCTGGCTCGGATGTCGATCCGGGCGAGCGTGGCCACCGTGGCGTGGCAGGCGGCGCTGCTGGAGTTCCGCGCCCATGCCTGGCGTGACCCCGAGGTCAACGCCAGGTACGCCGGGTTGCACCGGCGAACGGTCGAGAGCATCGCCGGGTTCATGTCCGAGGTGTATCGGCGCCAGGGCGAGACCCCGCCGATCCCCGTCGAGCGCATGGCGCTGGTCGGCCTGGCGAGCGGCACCGGCGTCGTCACCGAGTACATGGCCAATCCGGATATCGACGTCGACGCGCTGATCGAGGCCAGCGTCCTCGGGCCTGCGCGCGTGCTCAACGTGCCGGTGGAGGCAGCACCATGAGCGCCATCGCCGCCACTGCGCGACCACAGACCCTGGCCGGGGCCAGGAGACGGTTCCTTGCCGCGATGCCGAAGCACTTCGAGAACCGCGGACTGGATGGCGACGCGCTGACCGCCCTCCAGACCCGTCGGCTCCGGCAGGTGCTCCGTGCCGCGAGTGATCGATCGCCGTTCCACCGCAGCCGCCTCGCCGGCGTCGACCTCGACTCGGTCACGATCGCCGACCTGGGTTCGCTCCCGGTCATGACCAAGGCCGAGATGATGGCCTCCTTCGACGAGGCCGTGACCGACCCGCGATTGACCCTCAGCGTCGTGAACCGCCACCTCGAGTCGGTGGCTGACACCCCAGCGCTGCTCTTCGACGAGTACGTGGTGCTCGCCTCGGGCGGCAGCTCGGGTGTGCGGGGGGTGTTCGCCTGCGATCTCGCGGGGGCGGCCGAGCACATGGCCGCAGTGGTGCGAGGCAGCCTGGCTGATCTGGCTCGAGCCATCGGCTGGCCGCCGCCGAATCCGTCGGCGATGACGATCGTCGCCGCGCCGACCTGCGTGCACGCCACCCGAGGGCTGTCCGCCGTCTTCCTGCAGGGGGGTCTGGCGGAGATCACCTACGCCCCCGTGACCGACCCGTTCGAGCAGATCCTCGAGACCGTCGAGCGGTCCCAGCCCACCATCCTCATCGGCTATCCGTCAGTGCTCGGGCGCATCGCCGATGCTCGGGCCGAGGATCGCCTGTCGATCAGCCCGATGGTGGTCTCGGTCACGAGCGAGCAGCTGACCCAGGACGAGGTCGCCCGTATCACCGATGGGCTGGGGGTGGTGCCCTCCAACTCCTATGGCACCAGCGAGGGGCTCATGGGCACCGCGCCGCCCGACTCCGACGTCTTCGACTTCGCATCCGATCTGGCCTACGTCGAATTCGTCGACGCCGACGATCGCCCGGTCCCGCGGGGCCAGCCCGCCCAGCACGTGTTGGTCACCAACCTGTTCAATCACACCCAGCCGCTGATCCGCTACCGCATCGACGATGTGATGACGGCGGTCGAGCCCGCCGATGCTCATGGACACCAGCGGGCCCGCCTGGTCGGCCGCAGCGACGACCTCCTCGACATCGCCGGGATCGCCGTCCACCCCCTGGCCGTCCGCAGCGCCCTCGCCACCCGTGCTGATGTCGCCGACTACCAGGTGCGTACCGGACCCGGCCTCACCCTGCACATCGACGTGGTCCCGTCCGGCGCGCTCGTCGACCTGGCGGCGGTCGAAGTAGCCGTCACGATGTCGCTTCGAAGGGCCGGCGTCGCTGCAGTCCGGGTCGAGGCTCGATCCGTCCCCGAGCTCTCCAGGGATGCCCTGACCGGCAAGATCCGGCGCTTTCTGAGGGACCGAGCTCCAGATTGAGCCCGGTCAGGAGGGCGACGGCCCGTCGGTGAGGACCGAGCGGGCGATGGCTCGGGCCTGCTCGGCGCTGTCGCAGAACTGGGGCCAGATGGCCTCGGCGATGCGCGAGGGCACGGTCGGCCCCGGCTGCGCCACGGCCGCGTACTTCTGGAGCGCGGCCATGGCCTCGGCCTCGAGCGGAGCAACGTCGACCTCGTCGGCGATGGGTCCGGTCACGCCCTTGCGCCGGCACATCAGGAACGCCAGCCGGGCCTCGCTGACCGTGCCCACGCAGTCGGTCGGCTTGTAGCTCTCGAGGCCGAGCATCCGGTGGAGCAGCACTCGGTTCTCGCTCAGCTCGAACAGGTTGACGTCGAAGGTCTCGGCCACGGTCTCGGATGGCAGCCAGGCCACGTAGTTCATCCACACGTAGATGCACTTGGCGCAGCGGCAGCACCAGGGCTTCAGCTGGGCGCAGGAATGGGTGGCCGGAACCGCGTCGAGATCCCGGTTCAGGAGGGTGAAGACGTTCACGTCGTAGACGGGCCGCAGGATGTGGAACGCCCGCACGTTGGTGGCGATGTGGGTGGCGATGTAGTCGTGGAGCAGTTCCTCCGCGGTCGAGCTCATGCCCCACAGGTAGTTGACGTCCTCACCGGTGCGCTCCCAGGTGAGGTTGTGCTCGTCGGTACTGCGGGAGATCCCCAGGGCGACCTCGGTGTAGCCACCGGCGAGCGCTGTCGGGAGTGCGGTCCAGTACGAGCTGACCGTCTCCGCGGCGACGAGCCGATGGACCGCCAGCTCCGGGTACACGGTGGTGGTCGGGGCATCCAGGGCATCGTCGAGCACCCAGGCCCGGTGGACGCGACCGGGCGAGCAGGTGTCCAGCAGCCCGTCGATCAGCTGGTGCTGCATGCTGCCCCGCCCGTAGGTGGAGTGCGAGTAGACGAAGGCGTCGTAGGGGATGCCCCCTCGTTCGAGGAGCTTCATGCTGGCCAGGCTGTCCTTGCCGCCGCCGCACAGCATCAGCGTGGTCACCTCGCCCGGCGTGACCTCGACCGGCGCCGGCGACCCACCGTCGGGTGCCAGGCCCGGTGCGGGGAGCCGGTACTCCGGCAGATCGTTCTCGTAGCGCCAGACGGCCCAGGTGTGGTGGAACACCGTCTCCCACAGGTTCCAGAACGCCGGTGTCGCGAGATCGGCGTGGGGGCCGAGGTCCACGGCGTCGGGCGCCAGGCTGAGCGCCTTGTTGGCCTCGAAGGCGAGCAGGTGGAGCTCGACCAGGCGCAGGAAGTCGTGCCCGAAGCGGGCTTCGAGCTCCTGGAAGTCCACGGAGTCGTACCAGTAGGTGGTGGTGAAGGAGAAGTCCCCGACGTGGTAGCGCAGGTGGAGGTGGTGGGCCCCTCGGGTGACGGGTTCGAACCGGAGCGTGCTCACCGGGACAACGAGCCAGCGTCGACCACCGGCCGAGCTTAGAGCCAGCCCCGGCCGCGCCGGGTGCCGGCGACCTGGCACCGGGCCCGGGTGGTGGGCGAGGATGGCGCCATGGGTAGATCGGTGTTGGTGACCGGTGCCGGATCGGGCATCGGTGAGGCCTGCGTCGACCGGTTCCTCCGGGCGGGGCACCGGGTGGTGGCGATGGACGTGGCGGCTGGGGCCATGGCGGGTCGGGAGAGCGTGCTGGAGGCGCTCCACGTGGTCGATGTCAGCGACGCCGAGTCGGTGCGGAGCACACCGGGCCTCGATCAGATCGACATCGTGGTGCAGTCGGCGGGGACCGTCGGGCCCAACATGGCGCTGGTCGACGTGCCCCTCGCCGAGTGGGAGCGGACCTTCGCGATCAACGTCACCGGCATCTTCAACGTTCTCCAGGCCGTGGTGCCGGGGATGGTCGAGCGAGGCTGGGGCCGGGTCGTGAACATCGCGAGCATCGCGGGCAAGGAGGGCAACCCGAACCTGGCTGCGTACTCGGCCAGCAAGGGCGCGGTGATCGCCATGACGAAGTCGCTGGCCAAGGAGCTGGCGACCACCGGAGTGCTGGTGCACTCGATCGCCCCGGCGGTCATCTCGACGCCGATGAACGCCGACACCGCGCCCGAGGTCCTCGACTACATGATCTCGAAGATCCCGATGGGCCGGACCGGTCGGGCCGAGGAGGTGGCGGCCCTGGTTGAGTGGTTGAGCTCGGACGAGTGCACGTTCTCGACCGGCGCCTGCCACGACATCTCGGGCGGGCGGGCCACCTACTGACCGACGGCCGCCGTCAGGTCCGGGTGATGGCGACGTTCTTCCACTGGTAGTACGACTCCACCGCGGCGGCGCCCTTCTCCCGTCCGAAGCCGGAGCGCTTGAACCCGCCGAAGGGGGCCTCGGCCGCAGGCACGAACCAGTCGTTGACGAAGACCTGGCCGGCCTCGAGGCGGTCGGCCAGCCAGGTGGCCTCGGTCAGGTCGTTGCCGAACACCCCGGCCACGAGGCCGTAGTCCGAGTCGTTGGCGATCGCGAGGGCCTCGTCCACGTCGTCGTAGGGCAGGACACAGACCACGGGTCCGAAGATCTCCTCGCGGGCCACGGTCATGTCGTTGTCGACGTCGGCGAACACCGTCGGTCGGTAGTGGTGGCCGGGCAGATCGAACGGCTCACCGCCGCAGGCCAGTCGGGCGCCCTCGTCGACGCCGAGACGGACATAGTGCTGCACTCGGTCGAGCTGGGTCGCCGACACCATCGCGCCCATGTCGAGATCGTCGATGCCCGGCCCCGCGCGAAGCGTGCCGGCCCTGGTCACCAGCGCGTCGACGATCTCGTCGTGGCGGGCGCGGGGCACGACCAGCCGGGACAGCGCCGAGCAGATCTGCCCGGAGTTTCCCCAGATGGCCCATCGGGTCTGCTCGACCACGTGGTGCACCGAGGCGTCGTCGAGCACGATGCCCGCGGACTTCCCGCCGAGCTCGAC
>JBFINV010000119.1:0-7110 GCA_041611015.1 Acidimicrobiales bacterium
CCGAGGGTGCCGACGATGCCGATGATGATGGCAGCGATCAGCGCGACGATCAGGCCGTACTCGACGGCGGTCGCCCCACGCTCTTCCTCGCGAAGAGCAGCGATGGCGGTGGTCATCCGGACATATGCATTCAGCATGGTGTTCATGGGTTGGCCCCTTGTCAGTGTGTGATGGGTTGATGTGCGTTCGGGCCATGCACGTGGTCGGCAACCGGTGACCGGCTCGGCGGTCCGGAGACCACCGAGACGCCCGCCCGGTCGGCGACGTACCGTCACACACCGCGGCGGATCGGCAGGTAACCCGCCTCGTTGCGATACCTCTCAGCGTGGCGTGACCCTGTAGCTGTGTTTTCAACGCCGCCGGTTCGGTGGCGTCACAAGGGCAATCGGAGACCCTCTGGTCGACTTGAGGTGGCCTTCCGGCAAAGGGGTCCAACGACTCAGCGGCCCCGGCTCCGACCCGGGATGAATCCCCTTTCGGGCAGGTCCGGGGTGATCCGAAAGGGGGCCCCGACCAGCCCGAATCGCTACCCCGCCGCTTCCCAAATCTGTGCCCGAAAGCGCGGAAAACTGCACGATCCGCCACAAGTTTCGGGAAGGCGGGCGGTCAGCGCTGGCAGCCGGAGCCCCGCCGCTTCCCAAATCTGTGCCCGAAAGCGCGGAAAACTGCACTGTCCGCCACAAATTTCGGGAAGGCGGGCGGTCAGTGCTGGCAGCCGGGGCAGAAGTAAGTGGAGCGGGGCTGGCTGGCGCCCTGGCGGATGCGCCGTATGAGGGTGCCGCAGCGGCGGCAGGGCTGGCCGTCGCGGCCGTAGACGGCGAGACCATCGGGCACCGTGCGGCGAGCGGCGCTGTCGAGATTTTCCCGGAGGAGCTTCGACGCCAGCGCCAGCAACCCCTCACGTTCCTCGACCTCGAGGTCGCCCAGGCGCCGTCGGGGGTCGATGCCCCGCAGGTGCAGGACGTCGCACTTGTAGACGTTGCCGATACCCGCAGCCACTCGCTGGTCGAGCAATGCCACGCCGATGGGGACGCCGGGGGGCACGAACCGGTCGAAGCGGGCGGCAGCCTCGGCGACGTCGACGTCGTCGGCGCAGAGATCGGGTCCCAGGTGATCGACGGCTGCGGCCGCACCGGGACCCACGTCCACGACGGGCGCGTTGAAGCACACCACCGTCCACTCGGAGGTCCCGATGATCACCCGGGCTTGGGAGCGGGGCCGCCGCCATCGCTCACCGTGGCGGTAGGCGTGCCAGCTCCCCGTCATCCGCAGGTGAACGTGCAGGGCCAGCCCCCCGGAGAACGTGACGACCACATGCTTGCCGTGGGCCCGCACCTCCTCGACGGTCTCGCCCACCTCGGGGAGGGGGCCGGTGTGTCGGGTGATCTCTACGCGTGCGAGCCGCTGGTGCTCGAGGATCGGCTTCAGCCGGGCCACGGCCCGGTGGATGGTGTCACCCTCGGCCATCGTGTCCTGGCGCTGGCCGGCGCGGCGGTCGCAGCACGTAGCCCTTGTACCCCCGGCTGAACCCGGCGCCAAGCAGGTGGTCGGCCGCAGGAGACTCCGCAGCCGGATTGCCGTCGATGCGGGCGATCTCGAGCGGACCGAGTCGTGCCGCCAGGACCGCGCCGGCGAGCGCCGGCACCCAGCGACCCGGGTCGGGCCCGAAGGTGATCAGCGACTTGCCGCCACGCTCGATGTACACCTCGGGGTGCCCGTCGACCAACAGGACGTACGCGCCTGCGTTGCGAGCCGGGCGCCCCTCGGTGTCGGGCCACGGCAGCGCCGCGCCGTAGGACTGGGCCGGATCGGTGGCGGCGAGCAGCAGGCCCGAGGTGTCGTCCCCGCCGGTGGGGTCGCGCCGGTCCCGGAGCCGGTCGACCGCGCCGGGGAGCGCGAACTGGGCGGCCCCGAGGCCCGACACGAAATAGCCCCGGCGCACCTTGCCCTGTTCCTCGAGCGCCTTGAGCACCGGGTACACGCCGGCGAAGCCGCCCTCGTAGCCCTCGGCCAGCACGGCCTCGCGGGTGACCACGCCATGGCGCTCGAGGAGCTGCAATGCCCGGGCGTGGGCGGCGACGGTGGGATCGACGGGTTCGGTCAGCAGCGACGAGACCAGCGACCAGCGCCCGGCCGCCGCGGGCGGTCCCAACCGGCGGAGCTGGCCGGGCCGAGGCCGGCGGCTGCGACCCCGAGCGGGGCCCGGTCGGGCGTCGAGGAGCGACCGCAGCGGAGCCAGCGAATCGTTGGTGACCAGCCCGGCCCAGACCAGGTCCCACAGGGCGTCGAGCACGGCCCGGTCATCGTGGGCCAGGCCGGCGTCGGCGACCGCAGCCACCAGGTCGGGCCAGAAGGAGGCGCCGGCGGCCTCGAGATGGGCGAGAAGGGCTGCGTGGGTGGGGGTCTCGGGGCTCGACTCGGGGTCGAGCGGGGGTAGCAGCGCGAGGTGATCGCGGAAGACCAGCCGGATGCGGCCGTCGCGTGACCCGATTGATCCGGACCCGACCCAGACCACCTCCCCGGAGGTGCACAGCTCGTCGATGAACGACGGCCGGTAGTCGATCACTCGAGCCGGCAGCACGTCGACCTCGAGCGTGGAGGCCACCAGCGGGGCCCCCTCGAGGATCGCCAGTACCTCGGCCGACCCGTCGACCCCCCGACGCTGGCGGCCCACGCCCTGCCACTCGGGGAGGAACCTGGCCAGGGCCTCGGCCTCGCCGGGTTCGACCTCGTGGCGCAGCGCCGCAAGCGAGCGGCGGCGCAGCCGCCGGAGAACGCCCTCGTCGCACCACTCCCGCTCAACGCCACCAGGGCGGAACTCCCCCAGCGCCAGCTTGCCCTCCTGGTGCAGGGCCACGAGGGCGCCGTGCACCCGCTCGGCGCCGACCCCGAGCCAGTGGGCCACGTCCCGGTCGAGGAACGGGCCGTGGGTCCGGGCGTAGCGCGCCACCAGGTCGCCGAGGGGGCGCTCGACCGGCTCGGTGAACACCGCCGGGAGGCCCGGCGGGAGGGCGACGCCGACCGCGTCGCGGAGCCGGGAGGCGTCTTCGGCGGCAGCCCAGCGCTCCTCGCCGGCGACGACCACCTGGATCGCCCGTCGGGCCTCGCTCAACTCCCGCAGCCACTCCTGCTGTTCGGCCCCGTCGGCCAGGCGGGCCGAGATCCCCAGGTCACTGAGCGGCCCCAGTGTCCGGAGGAGATCGTGGAGCTCGTCGGCGTCGCGAGCGTGGCGCTCCGGGGTGAGCCGCTGCAGCTCCAGCTCGAGGTCGGCAAGGACGTCGGCGTCGATGAGCTCGCGGAGCTCCTCGGCCCCGAGCAGGTCGCGCAACAGGTCGCGGTCGAGGGCCAGGGCTGCGGCCCGGCGCTCGGCGAGCGGCGCATCGCCCTCGTACATGTAGACCGCGATCCAACCGAACAGCAGCGACTGGGCGAACGGTGAGGCCCTCGGGGTGTCCACC
Organism: Acidimicrobiales bacterium; assembly: GCA_041611015.1. GTDB lineage: Bacteria > Actinomycetota > Acidimicrobiia > Acidimicrobiales > UBA8592 > JBFINV01. The sequence goes on from JBFINV010000119.1 coordinate 3,459, forward strand.
TGCACCACCCGGATGGTGCGCTGCTGGACCTCCCGAAGCAGCCGCCGCAGCCCGGGCAGGTCGAACACGTCGTTGAGGCACTCGCGGGTGGCCTCGAGCAGGATCGGGAAGTCCGGGTAGTCGGCGGCCACCGAGAGCAGGTCAGCGGCCCGCTGTCGCTGCTGCCACAGCGGGGTGCGCTGGTCGGGTCGGCGCCGGGGCAACAGCAACGACCTGGCGGCGCACTCCCGGAAGCGGGCGCTGAACATCGCCGAGGCGGGCAGCTGCTCGATGACCAGGTCGGCGACCCGGTCCGGATCGGGCAGCAGCTGCTCCAGCGGCACGTGCTCAACGGCCTCGGGCAGGCGGAGCACGATCCCGTCGTCGGACCAGAGGATCTCGACATCCCGGCCCAGCTCCTCGGTGAGCGCCACTCGCAGTGCCATGGCCCAGGGGGCGTGGACCTGGGCCCCGTATGGGGACAGGATGCAGACCCGCCAATCGCCGATCTCGTCGGGGAAGCGCTCGACGACGATGGTCTGGTCGTCGGGCAGGACGCCGGTGGCCTCGACCTGGTCGTCGAGGTAGGCGAGCACGTTGGCGACGGCCAGCTCGTCGAGCCCGTAGTCGTTCCGCAACCGAGCCGAGGCGTCGTCCTCGCGGATCTTGCGCAGGAAGGTGCCGACCGCCTGGCCCAGCTCGTAGGGCCGCCCGGGCCCGTCGCCGTGCCAGAACGGCATGCGCCCGGGCTCGCCCGGCGCCGGGGTCACGATGACCCGCTCGAAAGTGATCTCCTCGATACGCCAGGTGCTGGCGCCCAACAGGAAGGTCTCGCCGGGTCGGCTCTCGTAGACCATCTCCTCGTCGAGCTCGCCCACCCGGGTGCCGTCGGGCAGGAACACCCCGAACAATCCCCGGTCGGGGATGGTCCCGCCGCTGGTGACCGCCAGGCGCTGGGCCCCGGCTCGGCCCCGGATGACGTCCTCCACCCGGTCCCAGACCACCCGGGGCCGCAGCTCCGAGAAGGCCTCGGACGGGTAGCGGCCCGAGAGGAGGTCGAGGACGCTCTCGAACACCTCGTCGGAGAGGTCGGCGAAGTTGGCAGACCGACGGACGAGGGTCCGGAGCCGGTCGACGGGCCAGTCGTCGAGCGCGCTCATGGCCACGATCTGCTGGGCCAGCACGTCGAGAGGGTTGCGCGGGTAGCTGGTGGGCTCGATGGAGCCCTCACGCATCATGCGCGTCACGACCGCCGACTCCAGCAGGTCGCCCCGGTACTTGGGGAAGATCACGCCGCGCGACGGCTCGCCCACCTGGTGGCCGGCTCGGCCGATGCGCTGGAGGCCGCTGGCGACCGATCGGGGGGACTCGACCTGGATCACCAGGTCGACCGCGCCCATGTCGATGCCGAGCTCGAGCGAGCTGGTGCAGACCAGGCCCCGGAGCTCTCCCCGTTTGAGCTGGTCCTCGATCTCGAGACGCTTGACGCGGCTGAGCGAGCCGTGATGGGCCCGCACCAGGTCGGCGGGGGTCAGCAGCTGGCCCTCGGCTGCCGCGATTGCCTCCTCCCGCTCGTCGGGCGAGAGCGCATCCAGCCGCGCGGACTCGGCTTGTTCGGCCTCGAGCTCGTTGAGCCGGGTGGCGAGGCGCTCGGCCAGCCGTCGAGAGTTGACGAACACCAGGGTCGAGCGGTGCTCCTTGATCAGCTCGAGCAGCCGAGGGTGCATCGCCGGCCAGATGGAGCGGCGCACCGGGCCGGCAGCCAGGGGGCCGCTGACGGGCTCCTCGATCACCTCGCCGAGCGCCCCCATGTCGTCGACGGGCACGACGACCTCGACGTCGAGCTCTTTCGAGATGCCGGCATCGACGATGGTCACCGGGCGCGGCACCCCGTTCTCGGCTCCGCCGAGGAAGCGGGCGATCTCGTCGAGCGGCCGCTGGGTGGCGGACAACCCGATGCGCTGGGGCGGCCGGTCGGCGATCTCGGCCAACCGTTCGAGGCTGAGCGACAGGTGGGCGCCACGCTTGGTGCCCGCCATGGCGTGGATCTCGTCGATGATCACGTGCTCCACCGAGCGCAGCGTGTCCCGGGCCCGGGAGGTGAGCATGAGATACAGCGACTCGGGCGTGGTGATCAACACGTCGGGGGGCTGTCGGACGAGCTTGCGGCGCTCGTCGGAGGGGGTGTCACCGCTGCGGATGGCCACCCGCAGCGGGGTGATCCGCTCGTCGAGCCGCTCGGCCGCCAGCTCGATGCCGCGCAGGGGCGACTGGAGGTTCTTGTCGACGTCGACCGCCAGGGCCCGCAGCGGCGAGATGTAGAGCACCCGGGTTCGCTGCTGGTCGTCCTCGGGCTGGGGCCGGGTCATCAGCTGATCCAGAGCCCACAGGAACGCGGCGAGGGTCTTGCCCGACCCCGTGGGCGCCAGCACCAGCGTGTGCTGACCGTCGGCGATGGCAGGCCAGGCCTGCTCCTGGGCGGGCGTGGGCGCCGCGAACGTGGTGTCGAACCAAGCCCGCACCGGCGCCGAGAACCGCTCGTATCCCACCCGTGTAACCTACCGGCGCTGGCTGCGGCTCGGCTCCCCGCCGGTGCACCCCCCGGATCTGTGAGAAGAAGTTTCAGACGAAATTTCTTCTCACAGATCCCTCAGACGGCGACGGGAGTGCGGAGGGCGTCCGGGAGCCGCTCGGCGTGGACCACCGAGAGCCGCCGGGTGGCCCGGGTGAGGGCCACGTAGAGGGAGCGGAGGCCGTTGCGCTCATCCGACACGATGCGGGCCGGCTCGACGACGATGGCAGCGTCGAGCTCGAGCCCCTTGACCAGCCCTACCGGGACCAGCGTGACCCGGCTGTCGAGACCACGGTCGTAGACCGACCCGTACTCGATCCCGGCAGCCGACAGCGAGCGGGAAACGGTCTCGACCAGCGCGTCCGGCGCGATCACTGCGAGGTTGCCCGGGCCGATGGCTTCCAGCTCGGGCTCGATGAGGGCAGTGACGGTGGCCCCCAACCGGGCCGGCGCGTCGACCGGGACGAACCGGGGCTCGGCTCCGTCCTGGCGCACCGAGATCGGTGGGGTGAGCGAGGGGGCCGCAGCGCGCAGGATCCTGGCCGCCACGTCCATGGTGGGCTGGGGTAGCCGGTACCCGATCGTGAGCTCGGCGAAGCGGGGCTCATGTCGGGCCGGCAGCTCCTCGAGAACGCTCTCCCAGTCGTCGTGGGCCCAGGCGCCGGTGGCCTGGGCGATGTCGCCGACCAGGGTCATCGAGCCGTTCAGGGAGCGGCGGCGGAGCATCCGCAGCTGCATCGGCGACAGATCCTGGGCCTCGTCGACCACGATGTGGCCGTAGGTGCGGATGGCGTCCTGGCCCCGCCGCCCGGGCCTGGGACCGAGCACGGCCCGGGCCTCGTCGAGCAGGGGCACATCGTGCACCGTCCACACCACGTCGGACGCGTGGCGCGACCGGGGCCGGTACAGCAGCTCCCGCTCGGCCCGACCCAGGAGGCCGCGCGAGGCGCTGTGAACGAGGGCCCGCGAGCCGAAGAGGTCGTGAAGGAGGTGGTCGGGCGTCAGCAGGGGCCACATCCACTCGAGGGCCTCGCGCACCTCGATGGCCGATCCCAGCCGCTCGCCCACCTCGGCGCTGGTGGTCTCCTCGCGGCTGCTCTC
>JBFINV010000120.1:0-7056 GCA_041611015.1 Acidimicrobiales bacterium
GCCGAAGGGTCGCACACCTGGGCCCCGGCGTCGTCATCGAGGGCCACGGCCACCAGGGCCTCGGCCAGGGCCCGGCGGGTGTAGTGGACCCCGTGACGCCGCCGGTGCGCCCGATCCAGAGCTCGCTCGTGAGCCGGCCCCAGGTCCCAGGGGGTCGCGACCCACCCTGGTGGTGGAAGGCCGAGGTCACGCCGCACCAGGGTCGGGGCGGTCTCGTCCAGAGGCAGGCCCCGCGCGAGTGCGGCCCCCCGGGCGAGTGCCGCCACCGCCGCCACAGGGGTGGCCCCGCCGGCGACGGCCTCGTCGATCCAGGGCCCGACCAGCTGCTCAGCGGTCAATGGCGAACGAGTCGGCGACGGCGGGACGGCGCAGCTTCCAGATCACGCCGTCGTACACGATGTGGAGGCCGCCCACGCAGAAGAAGATCATGCCGTAGAGCAGCAGGCCGGCGTGGAGCTGCGCGATCAGCACGACCGCTGTGCCCAACAGCGCCGAGCCGGCCACGACGCCGCCCACCCCGAGGGGTCCCCGGACCCCGCGAGCGAGCCAGGTTCGCGATCGAGCGCCGGGCGGGTGACGAGCGGCGAGGCTGCGGATCACCACCACGAAGTACTCGACGGCATGCGACCCGATCCAGGCCAGCAGGCCGGCCACGGGATGGGCCAGGGCCAGCGCGAACAGCGCCCCGGTTGCAGCCAGGTACAGGTAGACGGCCGGGTTGGCGGCGAAACCGTGCCGGCGCTCGCGTCGCCACCAACGCCCGGTGACGATGACAGCCGAGACTGCGGTCACCACCAGCAGGGCCGAGGCGTAGGGCCGGGCGTCGACCAGCAGCTCCAAGCTGCGCTCGTTGGCGGTGCCGAGCCCCAGCGAGTCGATGCGCTCGGGGGTACGTGGATCCGCCACCGCCCAGGCGAGCACCAGCGCCAGCCAGCTCACCAGCAGCGCCAGGTCGAGGTGGCCAGAACCCGGGTCGCCGACCTTGCGCCGGTAGATGCGCACCAGCCCGTAGCGCTGCATCAGGGTGTGCTCGGTGTTCCACAGCGCACCGATCACGGCCACCAGCATGAAGCTGATGTGGAGCCCCACGAACACCGCCGCGGCCAGCACCACCGGGGCCCAGGTGAACAGGCGGCGGCGAGCTGCCAGCTGCTCACCGTCGGCGTAGACCACTGCCAGGGTGACCGGCTGGTGCGCCAGCGACAGCACCAGCACCCCGAACGCGTACCAGCGCAGCGCCGGCGCCGGGACCACCATGGCCCCGACCGCGAAGGGCACCCACGCCCCCGCGACCGCGATGTCGGTGAGAGCCCGATGGATCCACCCGATCGACGAGCCTCGCAGCCGAGGCTCGACCGGAGCGCTGGCGACCGCCACGCCCCCCGAGCCTAGAACGTCACTCGGCGACCGGCTGCCAGGCGGCCAGGTCGGCGAGTCGGGGATCGTTCGAGAACATCTCGACGATGGGCTCGTCGAGACCGATCCGCTTCTGGATGCGCTTGATCTCGAGCTCCTCGTTCCACAGCACCAGGGTCACCACCAGCCCGGTGGTGCCGGCTCGGGCAGTGCGGCCCGAGCGGTGCAAGTACGTCTTGTGCTCGGGCGGAGGGTCGTAGTGCAGGACCACCTCGACGTCGTCCACGTGGATCCCCCGGGCCGCGACATCGGTGGCCACCAGGACCGGGAGGCGCCCGTCAGCGAAACGCTCCAGGGCCCGCTCCCGCAGGTGCTGGCGCAGGTCGCCATGGATGGCCTGAGCGTCGACCCCCTCGTCGCGAAGCTTGCGCACCAGCCGGTCGCACTCGGCCTTGGTGTTGCAGAACACGAGCACACGCGACGCTCCCCGGGCGATGGCGGCCGCCACCTTCACCTTGTCCATCTGATGAACGTGAACGAAGCGGTGGAGCATCTGCTCGACCGTGATCTCGCTGGACTCGACCTCGTGCATCACCGGGTCGCTCTGGTAGCGCTGGATCAGCGAGTTGACGGCGCCGTCGAGGGTGGCGCTGAACAACAGGGTCTGGTGACGGCCCTCGACCTTGCGCAGGATCCACTCGACCTGGGGCAGGAATCCCATGTCGGCCATACGGTCGGCCTCGTCGATCACAACGATGTCCAGGTCGGCGACCGAGACCTCGCCCCGGTCGAGCAGGTCGATCATGCGGCCGGGGGTGGCCACCACGATGTCGACGCCCTTCTTCAGCGTCTTTATCTGGCGGTCCATGTTGGCGCCGCCGTAGATGGCCAGGATCTGCAGCCCCCGGGCCTCGGCCAGGGGCGCCAGGGCCTCGGACACCTGCAGGCACAGCTCGCGCGTCGGGACCAGGCACAGCGCCACCGGCTCACGCCGTTTCGGATCGGCCGGGAGGCGCTGGATCGTGGGGATCCCGAAGGCAATGGTCTTACCCGAGCCGGTCTTGGCCTTGCCGCAGACATCGCGGCCGGCGATGGCGTCGGGGATGGTCAGGGCCTGCACCGGGAACGGGGCCTTTATGCCCTCGTTCACCAGGGCCTCGACCAGGTCGGCATCGACGCCGAGCTGGCTCCAGGTGGGAAGATCAGCAGTCACGAGCTCTCATCAGGGGGGAGTGCGGCGACGAGACGTCCACCGGCGTCGCCAGCGGGCGGGGTGGAAACGCCGTCTCACACCAGCAGTCGAGGATACTCGCATCGCATCGACACCTGGTGATTGGCGTCCGGCCGTGCCGCTCCGGTCCTCAGCGCAGCACCACCCGGCCGTTCTCGACCCGCACGTGCTCTGCCCGCAGCCGTTGCGCCTGCTCGGCCTCGTGACCGGGTACCAACCGGCCGCTCGCGGCGATCACCCGCCACCAGGGATACCCCGAGCGCCGGCGCAGGAACGTGCCCACGGCCCGGGCCGCTCCCGGATGGCCGGCTTCGGCCGCGACCTCGCCGTAGGTCACGACGTCACCCTCCGCCAACCCGTCGAGCACGCTGGCCACGGCGAGCTCGAAGGGGGTGTAGTCCTCGCGCTCCACCTCAGCGGATCAGGCCATGGCGATCGAGCCGGAACAGCTCGACGGGCTCCGAGAAGCCGGCGACGGGCTGGGCCCCGATCGCGGTGAACGTGTTGTTGTGGACCGCCGCGATCAACGTGGCCGCCGCCAGCACCTCGCCGGGCTGTGCCTGGTCGCAGAGCCGGGCCGCGAGGTTGACGGCCTGGCCGATGTAGTCGTCGCCTTCGAAGAGGATCACCGGGCCCGAGGCCATGCCCGCCCGCAACGCCAGCCTGGCCCCGCCGAGGGCGTCGCCGAGATCGGCGACCGCCGCGGTGAGCGGCTCGGCGTCCACCGACACCAGCATGGCGCCGTCGCCGAGCCACTTGGCGATCCGCACTCCGTGCCGGGCGGCGATCTCTCGCAGCCGGAACCTGAACTCCATCAGCACGTCGACCGCGGCACCGTCGCCCTCGCTGTCGGTGAACGCAGTGAATCCGGACAGGTCGACGAACGCGAAGCTGCGCAGCACCCGGCTCTGGTAGGGGCGCTCCCGGCTGGGCGCCGGCTGGGGCTGGACCTCCACGACGTTCGACGCTATCCGGTGTGTTGTGGTTGGGGTCGGTTCCGTCGATGGCACTCGGCGCGGTCGAGCGCCGCCGCCGGACTCAGTCCCGGTCGACCGCCAGATCGCCGACCGCCTCTGGTTCGGGCTGCTGCTCGGTGCCGCTGTACCAGCAGCGGGCCACCCACGCCAGGCTGACGAGCAACAGGATCGAGAACACCCACAGGTTGACCCGGAGCCCGGCGATCTCGGATGCCTCGTCGATCCGCAGGGCCTCGACCCACAGGCGGCCCACCGAGTACCCCGCCAGGTAGGCGGCGAACAGGCCCGACGGCCGGAGCCGTCCCAGGCGGTCCAGGCGCAGGAGCACCACCACCAGGCCCAGGTTCCACAGCGACTCGTAGAGGAACGTGGGATGGAACGTGTCCTCGGTGATGTGCTCGACAGGCCGCTCGTCGCGGTCGATCTCGAGCCCCCAGGGCAGGTCGGTGGGCTTGCCGAACAGCTCTTGGTTGAACCAGTTCCCCCACCGCCCGATGGCTTGTGCCAGCGGCAGCGCCGGGGCCGCGATGTCGACCAGGCGGCCGACCGGAATGTCGTGGGTCCTGGCGTAGACCGCGCCGGCCAGGGCCCCGGCGAGGACCCCACCGAGGACACCCAGGCCCCCCTCCCAGATCTGGAACGCCTCGTCCCAGCGGCCCTCGAAGCGGCGCCAGTCGGTGATGACGTGATAGAGGCGGGCGCCGACCAGGCCCGCGGGCACCACCCACATGGCCAGCGCGGTCGCATGGTCAGCGGCGTAACCCCGTTCGGCGAAGCGCTTGGCTGTCAGCCAGACCGCGGCCAGGATCCCGAGCGCGATCATCACGCCGTAGGCCCGGAAGGTGAAGGGGCCGGCATCGATGCCACCGGAGCTGGGGCTGGGGATGGAGGCGAACACGGCGGGGCAACCCTCCGGATGGGGCAATGGATTCCGGCGGGATCAGCGTAGTGCCGGCCGGGTGCGCCCGATGCGGCGCGACGTGGTCTCCAGGTAGGACGGGATCTCGGCCCCACGGGATTGGGAACGACGTTCCGGCGAGATCAGCGCGTCGTGCCGGTAGGGTGCGCCCGATGCTGCACGAGCTGGCCCCCGGGGTCGCCGTCTGGCTCGGTACCGGCGAGCCCGGGTCGCCCAATGCTGCGGTGGTCTCGGACCCCGACGGGGTCACGGTGGTCGACTGCTTGCTGAGCCCCACCCAGGCGGGTCCCCTGGCCGAGGCCGTGGCTGCGCTGGGCCTGCCGGTGCCCCGGTTGGTGGCCACCAGCAGCCATCTGGAGTTCGTGGGCGGCTCGGCCCGGTTCCCGCTGGCCGCGGTCTACGGCACCCCCCAGATCAGCGCCCATCTCGATCAGCCACCGAACCTCGAGGGCTGCCGGCGCCTGTACCCCGACCGCGTCGACGAGCTCGTCGACCTCACCACCCGCCCCGTCAGCCACACCATCACCGAGCCTGCCTGGCTGAGCGCCAGCGCGGTGGCGGTGCCGCTGCCCGGCGAGCTGGACCAGAACCTGGCGATCCAGGTCCCCGAGCGCGGCGTCGTGCTCTGCGGGGCGCTGGCCAGCTTCGGCACCACCCCGTTGGCCTTCGACGGGGATCCGGCGCGCTGGATCGAGTCGCTCGAGGTCCTGGCAGGCTACGGGTCCGTGTTCGTCCCCGGCCACGGCCACGTCGGCGCCATCGACGACATCCGGGCCCTGCAGGCATACCTGGCGGCGTGCATCGACGCCGACGGCGACGCCGCGAGGATCGGTCCAGGACCCTGGGACGACTGGCGGGCCCGGCACTTCGACGAAATCAACGTCGAGCGGGCCGCCATGCTCCGTGCCGGTGACCACGCCCCGCCGCCGGCCATGCTCCGCCTGCTGGGGATGGCCTGAGAGCCGGCAGGCTCATCTCAGAAGGCCACGACGGCCCGTACCACCTCACCGGCCTTCATGGCATCGAAGCCCTCGTTGACCTGGTTCAGGTCGATGGTGCGCGACACCATCTCGTCGAGCTTGAGCCGCCCGCCCAGGTACAGCTCGCACAGGTGGGGCATGTCGACCCGGAAGTTGTTGGACCCCATGAACGAGCCCTGCAGCCGCTTGCTCCCGAGGAACAGGTCGGCCCCGGGGATCTCGAGGGTGACCCCGAGCGGGATCATCCCCACCACCGTGGCCACGCCGCCGTTGCGGATCATCCCGTAGGCCTGCTCGGCGGTGGCCTTGAGCCCGATGCACTCGAACGAGTAGTCGACGCCGCCGCCGCTGAGGTCATTCACCGCCGCCACCGGGTCACCATCGCTGGCGTCGACGGTGTGGGTGGCGCCGAGCTCGCGGGCCCACTCGAGCTTCCGCGGTTCGAGGTCCACGGCGATGATCTGGCGAGCACCGGCCAGATGGGCCCCCTGTACCGCCGAGATCCCCACGCCGCCGCAGCCGATCACGGCCACAGTGCTCGCCGGGCGGACGCCGGCGGTGCGGAAGACCGCGCCGACGCCGGTGGTGACCGCGCAGCCCAGCAGCGCCGCCCGGTCGAGGGGCATGTCGGGCGAGATCTTCACCAGGGCATTCTGGTGGACCACCATCTCCTCGGCGAAGGAGCCCAGGCCCAGGAAGGGGGTGACCGCGGCGCCGCCGTCGTCGGTGAGCCGGGGCGGCGCGTCTGCGGCCCGATCGGCCATGACGGCCCGGTTCTCGCACAGGTAGCTGTGGCCGGTCAGACACCGCTCGCACGTGCCGCAGAAGATGGACAGGCAGGAGATCACGTGGTCGCCGGGCGCGATGCCCACCACGTCGTCGCCGACGGCCTGGACGATGCCTGCGGCCTCGTGACCGAGCAGCACCGGGTAGGCCGCGGGCCAGGTGCCGTCGATGAAGTGCAGGTCGCTGTGGCAGAGCCCGGTGGCCACCATCTGCACCAGCACCTCGTTTCGGCGGGGCTCGTCGATGCTCAGGTCCTCGACGTTGAGCTTGCCGGAATCGTCTCGGAGCACGGCAGCGCGCATCTTCGGGGGTCTCCTCGGGTGACAGCGGCGGTGAGCCGGACACTAGCCCCATCCCCGGCCCGCTGATGAGTCCGACGCTGGTTCAGCTGGAGCTGGCGTCGACCAGCAGGACGGCCACCGCCCGGTCGCAGAGGCGGGCGCAGGCGGTGTCGGCCCCCCGCCACTTGGCGAAGTCGTCGACGGCGACCACGCAGGGCCCTGCGTCCACCTCCCATCCGGACTCGCAGAGCGTCCATTCGCCGATGGTGAACAGCCCCATCACCCGATCGGCCAGATCGGCGAGCTCGCCGGCCTCGGCCCCCAGGGCCACGATGCGATGGCACTCACGCACCGCAGCGGCGACCTCGCACGTGGTGCTCCGGCCCCCCACGATCTCGATGTCGGCCGGCAGGTCCGGGAGCACGTCGTCGCCCAGCGGATCGGTGGCGTCGCCGGGGCCCCACACCGCCACCAGGACGACGGCCAGCGTGGCCACGACCCCGGCGCCGAGAGCCCACACCAGCCC
>JBFINV010000121.1:0-6995 GCA_041611015.1 Acidimicrobiales bacterium
AGGCACCTCGGGCTTCGCCGGGTGATTGGCTCGGCGGCGCCCGACGCCGGTAGGAACTCGGCGTGGAGTTGAAGACCCTGCGGGTGGCGCGCGAGCCCGCGATCGCCACCATCTGGCTGGACCGGCCCGAACGGCTGAACGCCTGGACCGGGCGGATGCACACCGAGCTCCGCTGGCTGGTGGGCCAGCTCGAGGCCGACGACGAGGTGCGGGTGATCATCATCACCGGCTCCGGCCGAGGCTTCTGCGCCGGCGCGGACAGCAAGGCCCTGGCCTCGCACGTGGAGAAGGGAGGCTACGACGCGGGCACCCCCGAGGACCTCGCCATGCCCGGCTACGGGGTCCGGCCCGAGCTCGACGCCGACTTCGCCTGGCTCCTTGGGCTGCACACGGTCACCGTCGCGGCCATCAACGGTCCCGCCGCTGGGGTGGGCCTGGTCCTGGCGTGCTACTGCGACCTCCGGTTCGCGGCCGCTGGCGCCAAGCTGACGACCGCCCACGGCCGGCTGAACCTCCCCGCGGAGTACGGCCTGTCGTGGCTGCTGCCCCGGCTCGTCGGCCTCACCCACGCCAACGACCTGCTGTTGTCGAGCCGGGCGGTGCTGGCCGAGGAGGCCCTGGCGATGGGCCTGGTCAACCGGGTCCTGCCAGCAGAGGAGGTGCTCGACGCCGCGACCACCTACGCCCGGGAGCTGGTGACGACGGTGTCACCGGCGTCGCTGGCGACCACCAAGCGCCAGGTCACACTCGACCTCCTCCACGACGACGTGGGCGCGTCGGTCCGCCGGGCCCAGCAGCTCCTCGAGGCCATGACCACCCAGCCCGACTACCAGGACGCGATCCGGGTGTTCGGCACCGACACCCGGCCCGTCTGGACCCAGCCGCCCCGCCCCACCGAGACCTGATCTCGCTCCGGCGAAACCCCGATAGCCTCGATCCACGGCGCCCGCCGACCGAGCGTGGGGCCGGAGCGTGAGTCGTGTCACCAGCCAACCATGCCCTCGACGGGATCCGGACGGGCCTGACCTTCGACGACGTGCTGCTCGTCCCCAAGCGGTCGAGCATTCGCAGCCGCCAGGACGTGTCGCTGTGCGCCCGCCTGAGCCGCAACGTCACCGTCGACCTGCCGATCGTGGCCGCCAACATGGACACGGTCTGCGAGCACGACATGGCCCTGGCCATGGCCCGGCTGGGCGCAGTGGGCATCGTGCACCGCTTCCTGCCCGTCGAGGCCCAGGCCACAATGGTCGAGAAGGTGAAGCGGGAGTCCGCCGACTACGTCGTGGGGGCGGCCGTGGGAACCGACCACGACGCCGTGGAGCGGAGCCGGTCGCTGGTGGACGCAGGGGTCGACGTGCTGGTGCTCGACATCGCCCACGGCCACGCCGACCATTCCCTGTCGGCCGTGGAGGCTCTCAAAGCCGCGTTCCCCGACGTCGACGTCATCGCCGGCAACGTCGGCACCCGGGCCGGCGCCGAGGACCTGGTCTCGGCCGGCGCCGATGCGGTCAAGGTCGGTGTCGGACCCGGTGGGGCGTGCACCACCCGGCTCGTGGCCGGCGTCGGTGTCCCTCAGCTCACCGCCATCGCCGACTGCCACGGCATCGAGGTCCCGATCATCGCCGACGGCGGCATCAAGAGCTCGGGCGACATCGCCAAGGCCATCGCCGCCGGCGCCGACACCGTCATGATCGGCTCCCTGTTCGCCGGCACCAAGGAGAGCCCCGGTGAGGTGGAGTCCTCGCCCCGGGGGCTGGTCAAGCGGGTTCGGGGGATGGCCAGCTTCGAGGCCCTCGAAGCGCGGGCCCAGCGCCATGGTGAGACCGTCGACGACGAGTACTTCGAGCAGCGCGCGCCCGAGGGGATCGAGGGGACCGTGCCCTACAAGGGCGAGGTGGCCAAGGTGGTCGCCAGCCTGGTGGCGGGGCTGAAGAGCGGCATGAGCTACAGCGACGCGCGCACCATCCCGGAGCTCTGGGCCAACGCAGAGTTCGTCCGGGTCACCCCCGCGGGCCTGCGTGAGAACCTCCCGCACTCCACGCTGAGCTGACGCCGACGCCGGTTCAGCTGGTCGGGTGCGACGCGGCCCAGGCCACCAGGTCGGGGGCCGGCATGGTGTTGACGATCTGGTCGGGTTCGGCGCCGTGGCGAGCGGCCTTGTCACAGCCGTAGTTCTGCCACTCGAGCTGACCCGGGGCGTGGGCGTCGGTGTCGATCGACAGGCGACAGCCCCACTCGACGGCCAGCGCCAGCAGCTCGTCGGGCGGGTCCTGACGCTCGGGCCGGCAGTTGATCTCCACCGCGGTGTCGAAGCGGGCGCAGGCCGCGAAGACGATCTCCGGGTCGAAGTCCGACGGTGGCCGCCCGCCCCCCACCACCTTGCGGTTGGTCATGTGGCCCAGGATGTCGACGTGCGGGCTGGCGATGGCCATCACCATCCGCCGGGTCATCTCCCCGCGGGGCATGCGGAACTTGGAGTGCACGCTGGCCACAACCACGTCGAGCTGGGCGAGCATCTCCTCCGACAGGTCGAGCGAGCCGTCGGCGAGGATGTCGACCTCCATACCCGTCAGGATCCGGAACGGGGCCAGCTCGTCGTTGAGCGCGGCGATCTCGACCAGCTGCTCTCGGAGCCGCTCCTCCGACAGGCCGTGGGCCACGGTCAGCCGGGCCGAGTGGTCGGTGACGACGAGGTACTCGTGCCCCAGCTCCCGAGCCGTGAGGGCCATCTCCCGGATGGGGGCCCCGCCGTCGGACCAGGTGCTGTGGCTGTGGCAGTCGCCCCGCAGGGCCGCCCGGATGCCTTCGCCTTCACCGAGCGGGATCCTCGAGCGACGCTCGAGATCCTCGAGGTAGGTATTGGACTCGCCGCGCGTTGCAGCCTCGATCACCGAGCCGGTGCTGCTGCCGATGCCCTCGAGCTCGGTGATGGTGCCCTCGGCCACCCGCTGTTCCAGCTCGCCGGGCTCGAGCCCCTCCACGACGTCGATGGCGCGCAGGAACGCCCGGACCTTCTGGCTGGGCGCGAGCTCGCGGTCGAGGTAGTAGGTCGCTTGGCGGAGGGCGGCGACGGCGGCGGACATGGGCCCAGACTACCGGTGGGCTCTGCGTTGGTCGGCGCCCGGCGGGCTGTGCTGGAGTTGACCCGATGGCCGACGCCCGCCAGCACCGAGCCGAACAGGTAGCCGAGTCCCGTTCGGGCCGTGCCGTGTATCGCGCGGTGCGGGCGTCCATCCGAGCCGTCCTCTACCGCTACTTCCGGGTGATCGCCAGGGGTGGTGAGCATCTCGACCTCGAGGGGCCGCTGATCCTGGCGCCGGTGCATCGCTCGAACCTCGACGCGCCGCTGATCGCCGCGCTCAGCTCCCGGCGGATCCGTTCGCTCGCCAAGGAGTCGCTCTTCTCGCCGGCGCCGCTGGGCTGGTTCATGTCCGCGCTCGGGGGCTTTCCCGTGCGACGCGGCGGGGTGGACCGGGACGCGCTCCGCGCGGCCCAGACGCTGCTGGAGGAGGGCGAGGCCGTGATCGTGTTCCCCGAGGGCACCCGCCAGCGCGGCGAGCAGGTGGTGGACGTGTTCGACGGGGCTGCGTTCCTGGCCGCCCGCAGTGGGGCCAGAGTGGTGCCGATCGGCATCGCCGGGACCGAGGCCGCCATGCCGTCGGGGGCTCGGTTTCCGCGACGAACCAAGGTGGCCATCGTGGCCGGAGCGCCCCTCGAGCCCCCCGACGCCGGTGGACAGCGGCTGACGCTGCGGGCCCGGCGGGACTACACCGCTGCGCTGGGCCAACAGCTGCAGCGGGTCTTCGACGAAGCTCGCATCGAGGCCGAGCAGGTCTGAGGTGCCGGCCCCGTGACGACGGATGGGTGACGATCAGGTTACGATGTGGCGACCTCGTCACGAGCTGCTGCCCCACCGTTCATGCGTCGCTCTCTCGTTGCCCTTCTCGCGCTGTTGACGCTGTCCGGCATGCTGCCGGCGTCAGCCCAGGAGACCATCGAGGAGGCGCGCGCTCGCCGCGAGGCGATCGCCCAGGAGGCTGCGGCCACGGCCGGCCAGATCGATGCTCTCAACGCCCAGGACGCCGAGATCGTGGCCGCGCTCGAGCAGATCGACACCTGGATCGCCATCCAGGAAGCGCGCCTGGACCAGGCCCGCCAGGAGCTGGCGGCCACCATCGAGGTCGAGGCCGAGGCCCGTGATCGGGCCCTGGTGCTCACCAACCGGGTCTCGGAGCTCGAGGTCGAGCTGGCGGCCCAGCTGGTCGACGGCTACGTGCAGGGATTCCGCAACGACGACGGGCTGCTGCTCGACACCGCCGACCTGAACTCCCTGCCGCTGCTGCGGTTCGTGATCGACGAGACCAGCGGAATCACCACCGCCACCACCGACCAGCTCCGCCTGGCCCAGGACCAGCAGGCCGACGCCATCGCCGAGGCCGAGGAGGCCCGGCGCCAGGCCGAGGCCCTGCAGGCCGAGATCGAGGACCGCATCGTGGACCTCGAGGACAGTCGGGCCGTCCAGGAGGAGCTCCGCGCCGAGGTGGAGGCCCGGATCGCCCTCCTCGAGAACGAGGCCCAGGTCCTCGCCGACGAAGACGCCCAGATCGCCGACTTCATCCGGGCCGAGGAGGAGCGGATCCGGCTGGAGGAGGAACGGCGCCGAGCCGAGGAGGAAGCCCGACGACAGGCCGAAGAAGAAGCCCGTCGACAGGCCGAGGAGGAGGCCCAGCGCCAGGCCGAAGAAGAAGCTCGACGCCAAGCCGAGGAGGAAGCTCGGCAACAGGCCGAAGAGGGCGCCGACGGTGGCGCCGAGACCGACGGTGGCGCCGAGACCGACGCCGAGGGCGACGGTGGGGCCGAGGCCGACCCGGATGCCGCACCGGAACCCGAACCCGAGCCCGAACCGGAGCCGCCCCGCAACGGGGTACCCAACTTCGCCCGGCCCGTCGACGGGGGGATCAGCTCCGGCTACGGCTACCGCACCCATCCCATCTACGGCACGGTCCGGCTCCACACCGGCATCGACTTCAACTCGCCCTTCGGGACCCCGATCCGCTCCTCGGCCCGGGGCACGGTGATCTTCGTGGGTGCCTTCTCCGGCTATGGCAACACGGTGATCGTCGAGCACGGCAACGGCTACAGCACCCTCTACGCCCACATGTCGGGCTACGACACCAGGGTGGGTGCTCGGGTCTCCCAGGGCGAGACCGTGGGCTTCGTGGGCAGCACCGGGCTCAGCACCGGACCGCACCTCCACTTCGAGATCCGCCTCAACGGCACCGCCATCGACCCGGCCCCCCTGCTCTGAGGGGACGGCACGCCAGTAGGGTGACGGCGTGAGGGCCCTGGTCTTCGAGCGCAACGAGGTCCGCTACGCCGCCGCAGCGGTGGCGTCGCGTCTGGCCCCCGGGGCCGGGGCCCAGGTGGGTCCGCTGCGCCTGCGCGACATCGACCCTCCGGAGCTCCCCGGCGCGAACTGGGAGCGGGTCCACCCTGTCCTCTCGGGCATCTGCGGCAGCGACCTGGCCACTGTCGACGGCAAGTCGTCTCGCTACTTCGAACCGCTGGTGTCGTTCCCGTTCGTGCCCGGCCACGAGGTGGTGGGCACCCGCGCCGACGGGACCAGGGTGGTCCTCGAACCGGTCCTGGGGCCCAGCTGTCGGGGGGAGCCGCCGCCGTTCGAGGGGGCCGCGCTGGGCGACTCGAACGACTACGGCTACCTGCTCGCCGGCGAGATCGACGACGGGATCCAGACCGGCTACTGCGCCAGCACCGGCGGCGGCTGGGGCGCCGAGCTGGTGGCTCACCGCGACCAGCTGCACCCGGTGCCGGACCACATCGACGATCGGGCCGCGGTGATGATCGAGCCCACCGCCGGCGCGGTGCACACCGCGTTCAAGGCCGGCGTCGAGCCGGGCGACACCGTCGTGGTGCAGGGCGCTGGGACCATGGGGCTGTGCGCCCTGGCGGCCGTTCGCCACCACACCGCGGCCGGGACCGTGATCGCCGCCGCCAAGTACACCCACCAGCAGCAGCTCGCCGGCGATCTCGGCGCAGACCTGGTGGTCGAGCCCGGCGAGCTCAGACGAGCGGTGCGCCGGGTGACGGGCTGCCGGATGGTGGGCCACGATCTCAGCGGCGGCGCCGACGTCACCATCGACGCAGTGGGCTCGGCGGCGTCGATCGCCACGTCGCTGTCGGTGACCCGCCCCCGGGGACGGGTGGTGCTGCTGGGCATGCCCGGCGTCACCAAGCTCGATCTGACGCCGCTGTGGCACCGGGAGACCGAGCTGGTCGGGTCCTACACCTACGGCACCGAACGCCTGCCCGACGGCAGCACCGCCGACAGCTTCCAGCTGGCGTTCGATCTGGTCCAGTCGGCCGATCTGGGTCGGCTGGTGTCTGCCACCTATCCGATCGATCGGTACCGCGACGCATTGCGCCACGCCGCCGAGGCCGGGCCGAGGGCTGCAGTGAAGGTGGCCTTCGACCTCAGCGACGAGCGGCGCTGACCATCGTGGCCGCCTGCCTGATCGCCGCGGCCAGGACCCCGTGGGCCCACCGGCACGGGCCCCTGGCGGCGACCCCGCCCCACGTGCTGCTGGCCACCGCCCTCGCCGGCGCCGTCTCCCGGCTCGACGAACCCACCCGACCGCCCGACCGGGTCCTGGTGGCCTGCGACACCGGCGTGGGGGCCCAGGATCTCAACCTGGCCCGGCGAGCCGTCAGCGAGCTGGGGTGGGAGCAGGTGCCCGCCCTGACCGTCGACGGGCAGGGCACGGCGGGGCTCGGTCTCGTGGGACTGGCGTGCTCCCTGCCGGGGCTCACGCTGGTGGCCGGGGTCGATGCCACGAGCGCGGTGCCGCCCGGGGCCGGGCTGGTCCGTGACTACGGTCGGCCCACCATGGACCAGCCCGAGGTCGCATGGTTGGAGGACATGGCGGTCCGCGGCGGCCTCACTCCGGCAACGCTCGACCATGCCGCCAAGCTGGCCC
>JBFINV010000122.1:0-6973 GCA_041611015.1 Acidimicrobiales bacterium
GGGCTTCACCAGCGCAGCCACGCCGATCGTGGCCGGCGCGGCGGCGCTGGTGTCGTCGCTGGCCGAGCAACGGCTCGGCGTGAGCCTCTCGAGCGGACAGGTCCGGGCCATCCTGCGAGCGTCGGGGGCGGCGCAGGTGGTCGCCGGGGCCCGCGGTGGCAACATCGGGCCCCTCCCCTCCGCCCGCGCCGCAACCGGCGCCCTCTCGCTCGTCCCGGCCAACGACATGTGGCGACGAGCTGCACCGGTACGAGCGGTCCCCTTCCGAGTCGAGGCGGACACCCGCTTCGCCGGGGTGGAGGTGGACGAGCCCTCGGTCCGGTGCGCGTCGGTCTCGCACACGGTCTGGTACACGATCACCCCCACCGTCGACGTGGAGCTGACCTTCGACACCAGCGGCTCGGACTACGACACCGTCCTGGGGCTCTGGCGGCGCCAGCGAGGTTCGCTGCGTCGGATCGGCTGCAGCGACGACATCACCGTCACCAACCCCCGGAGTCGGATGTCGCGGGTGCTCCAGGCCGGCCAGCGGTACTACCTCCAGGTCGGGGGGAAGAACGGTGCCGCCGGCGACCTGCAACTCGAGGTGACCCATACAGACGCCCCCGGTCCAGGGTGCGACATCAACCGTGACGGGTTCGGCGACCTCGTCAGCGGCAGTCCGGGCGAGTCCGTCGCCTCCCGCCGGCGCGCCGGGCGGGCCCTCGTGCACTACGGGCGGTCGGACGGCCAGCCGCGCCGGGTGGCGACGATCACCCAGGAGTGGCCAGGGATCACGGGGCCGTCCGAACGCGGGGATCGGTTCGGTACCGCGGTGGCCTGCGCCGATTTCGACGGCGACGGCTACGACGACATCGCCATCGGCGGCCCGGGCGAGGGCGTCGACGGCAAGCGCAACGCGGGTGCGGTCCGGATTCTCCCCGGCGGGCCCGGCGGCCTGTCCGTGACCGGCGTCCGCACGCTCACGCAGGACACTCCGGGGCTGGCCGGCAAGCTCGAGGCCGGCGACCGCTTCGGCGCTGCCCTGGCCGCTGGGGACTTCGACGGCGACGGCTATGACGACCTGGCCATCGGGGTCCGCGGCGAGAACGTGGGCTCGATCGCTGATGCCGGGCTGGTTCAGGTCGTCTACGGGTCGTCGGCCGGGCTGAGCAGGCGGGACATGGTGTTCCAGGGAGACACCGCCGGTCTGCCGAACCGGGCCGAGGCCGGCGACAGGCTCGGTGCGGTGCTGGCCGCGGGCGATCTCGACGGCGACGGCTTCGACGAGCTGGTGATCGGGGCCCCGGCCGAGGACATCGCCGGGGCCCAGGACGCCGGGGCCGCGCTCGTGCTGCGGGGCGCGGCGCCGGGACTGCTCACCAACGGGTCGGTCATCCTGCGCCAGGGCATCGACGGGGTCGCGGGCCCGCCTCGGCCCGGGAACCGCTTCGCGGCAGCGCTGGCCGTCGGAGACCTCGACGGGGACGGGTTCGACGACATCGCCGTCGGGGTTCCGGGCGAGACCGTGGCCGGTCAGCGGGGCGCAGGCGCCGTCCAGCTCTTCTGGGGCTCGGTGTTCGGCGCCGTTGCCACCTCGTCGATCGAGCTGCACCAGGCTCGGGACGGGATCCGCGGCCGGGCCCAGCCGGCGGACAAGTTCGGCGCAGCAGTGACCGTGGGCGATCTCGACGGCGACGGCTTCGACGACCTGGCCGTCGGCGCCCCCGGCCAGTCCGTTCGGGGCGCCGTCGGTGCCGGCCTGGCCCACGTGTTCGACGGGGCCACCTCGGGGATCTCCACCGCCGGGGACCAGGTGATCACCCAGGCCACTCGTGGGGTCCCGGGCCGGGCCGAGCCTCGTGACCGCCTGGCCTCGTCGCTGACCACGGTCGACCTCGACGGAGACGGTCGCCGGGACCTGGCCGTCGGCGTGCCCCGCGAGGACATCGGCGGCAAGCCCGACGTGGGCCAGATCCTGCTGCTGCCGGGCACCACCGGCGGTGTCGACGCCGGCGCCGCCAGCGTCCTGACCCAGCGGGTCCCGAGGGCCGGCGCCAACGAACGCCACGACCTCTTCGGCCAGGCGCTCAGCGCGCCCTGATCAGCGCGCCCTGATCAGCGCGCCCTGATCAGCGTCGCATCGAGGGCAATTCGGCGCCTGCTACCCTCGACCCCCAGCGGCACGGGCTCGCGGCCCTCCGACACCGCCGGGAGGTCCTCCATGTTCGACGGAAACTGGCGTGAGACCGTCAACCGAGGCCTCGACCCCATCGGCGTGAGCCTGCGCCGGGCCGGCGTCACCGCCGATGCCCTGACCGTGCTCGGCATCCTGATCGCCGGGGCTGCAGCCGTGGTCATCGGCAACGGCTACCTCAAGCTCGGCTTCGTGCTGCTGGTGCTGACCGGGATCCCCGATGCTCTCGACGGTGCCGTGGCGAAGGCCTCCGGGACCTCGTCGGTCCGGGGGGCGTTCTTCGACTCGGTGTCCGACCGGCTGACCGACGCCCTGCTGTTCGGAGGCATCACCTGGTACCTGGCCTCCAACGAGCCCGGCCGGATCTCGGTGCTGCCGGTGGCCGTCATGGGAGCCGCCATGCTGATCTCCTACCAGCGGGCCAAGGCGGAGTCGCTCGGCTTCGACGCCAAGGGCGGCATCATGGAACGCGCCGAGCGGTTCATCGTGCTCGCCGCGGGGCTGCTGTTCAGCCAGATCCTGATCGCGGTGCTGTGGGTCATGTTGGTGCTCACCATGGTCACCGCGGTGCAGCGCTTCGTGAAGGTCTGGCGCCAGGCCACCAACGCCATGCCCGAACGTCCGGCACGGCGAACCCAGCGCCGGCGCCGGGTCCGGGCCGAGGCTCGGGGCCGCCGCCAGCTCTCCCGCCGCCGGCCCCGCTGAGTTGCCGCGGTGCTGGGCGCACCACACCGCTTCGACCCCACCGTCGTCGGCTACCGCGCCGGAGCGAGGGTGGCCCAGCTCACGCCCGCACCGGTGGCCGAGCCCCTCCGGCGGCTGGCGAGCCGGGTGGTCGCCCGGCGCCCGGGTGAGCGCCGGTTCCTGCTGCAGCGCCACCTGCGCCGGGTGTGCGGCCGTGAGGTCGACGAGGCCGAGCTGGATCGGCTGGTCGACGCCGCGGTCGACTCCTACGCACGCTACTGGGTCGACTCGGCTCGCCTCCTGCGGCTGGGCGACGCCGAGGTCGACGCCGGGTTCACGGTCGAGGGGTTCGAGAACATCGAGGACGGCTTCGCTCGGGGAGTGGGCCCCATCCTGGCGCTGCCGCACCTGGGGGGCTGGGAGTGGGCCGGGCGGTGGTTGATCTGCCGTCCCGGCTACGACGTCACCGTGGTCGTCGAGCGCCAGGGACCCGTCGAGCTCTTCGACTGGATGGTGGCCTTCCGCGAGTCCTTCGGAATGCACGTGGTGCCGCTCGGGCCCGACGTGGCCGGATCGGTCCTGCGGGCCCTCAAGGCCCACCACGTGGTGTGCCTGCTCTGTGATCGGGACATCGGCGGGAGCGGGATCGAGGTCGAGTTCTTCGGCGAGCGCACCACCTTGCCCGCAGGGCCGGCGACCATGGCCCTGCGCACCGGCGCCGCCATCGTTCCCGTCGGGGTCTACCAGCGACCGGGGCTACACCATGCGGTCTGTCGACCGCCGCTCGACACCGAACGCCGAGGGCGCCTCCGCGAAGACGTCCAGCGGGTCACCCAGCTGCTCGCAGCCGAGCTCGAGCTGCTGGTCCGAGCCAGCCCCGAGCAGTGGCACCTGATGGGCCCGAACTGGCCCAGCGACGAGGTGGCCCTCGCGAACTACCGCGCGCAGCAGGCCATGGGCTAACAACGTGGCCATGCGAGTGGGCATGATCAGCCCCTACAGCCTGACGTTGCCGGGCGGGGTGCAGCATCAGATCCTCGGGTTGGCGCGGGCGCTGCGTCGTCGGGGGATCGACACCAGGGTGCTCGGCCCGTGCGACGGGCCGCCGCCCGACGCCGGGGTGACCCCCCTCGGCAACAGCCTGCCCACCGCGGCCAACGGCTCGATCGCACCGATCGCGCCGGACTTCGCCGCGCAGCTCCGGATC
The DNA here is from genome assembly GCA_041611015.1 of Acidimicrobiales bacterium. Taxonomy (GTDB): domain Bacteria; phylum Actinomycetota; class Acidimicrobiia; order Acidimicrobiales; family UBA8592; genus JBFINV01. The sequence continues at coordinate 4,068 of JBFINV010000122.1, forward strand.
ATCCGGGCCCTGCGCGACGAGGAGTTCGACGTCCTCCACATCCACGAGCCCATGGCCCCGGGCCCAACCATGACGGCGACGGTGCTGAAGCAGGCGCCGATCGTGGCCACCTTCCACCGAGCCGGCACCAGCCGGGCCTACCGCCACCTGAACCGGGGGGTTCGCTGGCTGCAGCGACGCATCGAGGTCTGCGTGGCCGTGTCCGAGGAGGCCGCCGCGGTGGCCCGGGCCCAGCTCGGGGGCACCTACGAGGTGCTCTTCAACGGGGTCGAGCTCGACCGCTACGCCTACCCCGGGTCACCTCGTGCCGAGCGGCCGACGATCTTCTTCATCGGCCGTCACGAGCCTCGCAAGGGGCTCGAGGTCCTGCTCGACGCCATGGATCTGCTGCCCCACGACGTGGTGCTGTGGGTGGGGTCCGACGGGCCCGAGACGGACCGACTCCGGTCCCGCTGGGCCGACGAGCCCCGCATCGAGTGGCTCGGGCGTCTGACCGAGCACGAGAAGATCGCCCGCATGCACGCAGCAACCGTCTTCTGCGCGCCCTCGTTGAGCGGCGAGTCCTTCGGGATCGTGCTGCTCGAGGCCATGGCCGCGTCGGTCCCGGTGGTGGCCTCGGACCTCCCTGGTTACCGCAAGGTGGCTCGTGGTGGGCGGGACGCGCTGTTGGCCGAGCCCGGCCACGCCCCGGCGCTGGCCGCCGCCCTCGATCGGGTGCTCTCCGACGCCGACACCGCAGCCTCGCTGGTCGCGTCGGGGTTGGAGCGGGTGGAGGAGTTCTCGATGACCCGGCTGGCCGATCGCTACCTGACCCTCTACGAGAAGGCTCTGGGTTCCGAGCCCGTGGCCGAGCTGGCCTGATCCCTCGGGCACGGCCACGGCCCCCTCCTCCTAGACTGAGGGCCGGCCCGCGGAGCCCGGGAGGCGCAAACAATGATCTGGATCATCGTGATCGTGGCGATCGTCCTGCTGCTGCTGTTGTTCTTCGTACTGCAGTACAACGGTCTGGTCAGCCTGAAGAACCGGGTGGAGAACGCCTGGGCCCAGATCGACGTCCAGCTGCGCCGGCGCTATGACCTCATCCCCAACCTGGTCGAGACCGTCAAGGGCTACGCCGCGCACGAGCGCGAGACCCTCGAGGCTGTGGTGCAGGCCCGCAACGCGGCCATGTCCGCCGAAGGCCCAGCCGAGGCCGCCCAGACCGAGAACATGCTGACCGGGGCCCTCCGATCGCTGTTCGCCCTGTCGGAGGCCTACCCGGACCTGAAGGCGAACCAGAACTTCGCCCAGCTGCAGGAGGAGCTGACCGCCACCGAGAGCCGCATCGCCTTCGCTCGCCAGCACTACAACGACAGCGTGCTGGGCTACAACACCAAGATCGAGACCTTCCCGGCCAACATCGTCGCCGGCATGTTCAACTTCACCGAGCGCGAGTACTTCGAGATCGAGGGCGACGCCCGAGGGCCGGTCGAGGTCCAGTTCTGATGCACGCCGCGGCCATGGTGCGGCGGGCGGTGGTGGCCCATGCCGTGTTCGGCGCGCTGATCGCCGTCGCCCTCTTCGCCATCCTGGCCCTGGCGGGCGTCGGGGTCCTCTGGTCGGCCGTGGTGGCGGTGGTCGCCGCCGTCGGGGCCACCCTCGCCGTGTACCTGCTGGCCGACGGCCTGGCGCTGCGCGCCGTGGGGGCTCGACCGGTGGCGGCGGGCGAGCTACCCAAGCTAAGGAACCTGGTCGAGGGGCTCGCGGTGGCCCACGGGTTCCGCCGGCCCGAGCTCCGCTTGATCGACGACGCCGCGCCCAACGCCCTGGTCGTGGGGCGCACGCCCCGCCACGGGGCGCTGGCGGTCACCCGGGGGTTGCTCGATCGGCTGGAGCGCATCGAGCTCGAAGGCCTGCTCGCCCAAGAGCTCAGCCGCATCCGCTCCCGGGAGACCTTCGTGAACGTGACTGCGGCCACCCTGGTGGGCATCCCGTTCGGGTTCTCGCCCCGGCTCGCCGCCGCGCTGGCCGGGCGCCTGCTCGATCCCCAGGTGACCGTGCAGGCCGACGTGACCGGCGCCGGGATCACCCGCTACCCACCGGGCCTCGCCGGAGCTCTGATGTCGCTGCGCACGGACGGCCGGACCGTGAAGGCCAACCCCCGGGCCTACCGTCACCTGTGGTTCGATCCGCCGCCAGATGCCATCACCGAGCCCGCCTTCAGCCTGGACGACCGGATCGCGGTGCTCCACGAGCTCTGAGTCACTCGCGACGAGGCCGGCGAGCGGGCCCTCGAGCCGCAGCGACAATGGGTGCCAGCGGGGCGACCGATACGCTGGCAGGTATGGCAGAGGAGTTGTCGCAACCGAGTCGGGTCACCGGGACCGTGCGCGTCAAGCGAGGCCTGGCCGAGATGCTCAAGGGCGGCGTGATCATGGACGTCGTGACCCCCGAGCAGGCCCGGATCGCCGAGGACGCGGGTGCGGCGGCCGTGATGGCGCTCGAGCGGGTGCCCGCCGACATCCGGACCCACGGGGGCGTGGCTCGCATGAGCGACCCGGAGATGATCGAGGGCATCAAGGACGCGGTCACCATCCCGGTGATGGCCAAGGCGCGTATCGGCCACTTCGTCGAGGCCCAGATCCTGGAGGCCCTCGGCGTGGACTACGTGGACGAGTCCGAGGTCCTGACTCCCGCCGACGAGACCCACCACATCGACAAATGGGCGTTCACGGTCCCGTTCGTGTGCGGCGCCACCAACCTCGGCGAAGCGCTGCGACGCATCTCCGAGGGCGCCTGCATGATCCGCAGCAAGGGGGAGGCCGGCACCGGCAACGTGGTCCAGGCGGTGCGCCACCTGCGCTCCATCTTCGGCGACATGGGGGCCATCACCCAGGCCGACGGGCCCGGCCTGTTCGACTGGGCCA
>JBFINV010000123.1:0-6961 GCA_041611015.1 Acidimicrobiales bacterium
GTAGACCTCATGCTCGAGAGCCAGGACCACGGACCGGAACATGCGGTCCTGGAGGCGGTTCAGCTCCCCGGTGGTCATGCCCAGGGCCTCGGCCTTCTCCTCGGCGTTGGGCAGCCGGCCCAGCTCGGTGGCCAAGCGCTGCTCGACCCCCTCGAGGCGCCGAGCCAGGGTGCGGACGCTGCGCGGGGCCCAGTCGGCGGCCCGGGCGGCATCGAGGATGGCCCCCCGGATGCGTTGGGCAGCGAAGCGCTCGAAGGGCACGCCCCGAGCCTCGTCGTACCGGCGAGCCGCCTCGACCAGGCCGAGGGCTCCGGCCCGGGCCAGGTCATCGCGGTCCACGTGTCTCGGGAAGTGCACCGCGACCTGGTAGACCACGTGCTTCACCAGCGGGAGGTGTTGCTCGATCAGCAACGACAAGCTGGTATCCGGGGAACCTGCTCCCATCAATCGCCCTCTCTCTCGTTTCGCATCGTTTCCGCACCCCTTGTGAAGAGCGATGTCTCGGACGCTGGGGTTCGTCCGCATGCTCAGACGTGCGGATGAACCTTCGACACGAATTTCGGGGACCTTGAGCGAAAAGTCTTTGGGAATGTTCACCCAGCGTGATCGACGCGATCACCCGACCAGCGGGTTCGGCCACCCATCGTCGGCGATTCGGGCCCTGCGGCCCAGGCCGTAGGACCCATTTGCCCACGTCGCGGCGTTGTCAGACCCTTCATGCCAGCTGCTTCGGACTCCGTTGGCCCTGGCCGCGGAAAGTGAACCGGTCAGACCCCGGCCACCCCGTCGAACTCTTGAGCGCGCAGACCGTAGCAGGAAAGCTCACGTAGAGTGGCCGTGGGGTCGAGGGCGGCGGCCACGCCCCGCACCCCCGGGGGGCCGGCGGCGCCCGCGACCAGCGCCAGCGCGGCAGCTGCTGCAACCGCGCCCGCGGCCACCGCCGGACGCTCGACGGCACCGACGATCCTGACCGTCTTGGCGGGCCCCACCTGGCCCCTGACCTCCACTCGGACTGCTCCGACCCCGCCCTCGGGGTGGGGCGGGCTGAGCATCGGGAGCCAGGACGTGAAGCGGTCCTGGCGGGTGGCGGCCATCCGGGACGTGATCCGGGCAGCGCCGGGCAGGGCTGGCTGGAGCAGCAGGGCGTCGGCCAGCGAACCCCGGTAGCAGTCGGCGCCCGAGACCGGCTCGGGGAACCAGACCAGCTCTCGTCCCGAACCGCCGGGCCGCCGCTGCCAGGTGCCGTCACGCCAGTCCCGGGCCGACCCCTTCAGGGCTCGGTGATGCTGGCGGGCACACGCCGGGCCCCCCGTACCGGCCTTGGCCACGTGGACTTCTTCCACTGCGTCGAAGCTCGACACCGCCTTCATCGCCAGCAGGCACGACAGCCCGGGAGCGAAGCCGGCACCCACCAGGCCGGTGACCCTGCCGGCAACGGCCCGATGATCGAGGGCGAGGAGGCCCTGGACGTCCTCGACCCGATCACTGGTCGAGACCACCGGCACCGCAGCGCGTAGGGCCCGTCGCGCCGGGCCGACGTGTCGGCCACAGGGGCCGGCCACGATCAGCACGTCGATGCCACGGTCGTGGAGGTGGCCGCCGTCGGCGACCTCGGACCGAGGGCCCAGGCCTCGGGCGACGAGGGCCAGGCGGTCGCGGTCCGAACCGCCCAGGAGTACCTGGGCCCCGGGATCGGCCTCGAGAACGCGACGAGCGGCGCGAGCGCCGACGGCACCCACCCCGAGCACGCCGATCCGAGGCACGAGCTCAGTCGTCGATCTCGAGCTCGCGCCAGCCGCCGGTCTGGGGTGGCACCCCGCCCGAACCGCGGATGCGCAGCACCGCAGCGATGGCGGCGGCGGTGCTCATCGCCAGCAGCACTCGGCGCAGCAGTCTCACGGCTCGGATGGTACTGCTCCCGAACCGGTGCGCGTCGTGGCCCCCCCGGCGGTAACCTGTCGGCCTGCGAGGCACCCCAGGTGGCCGCGCGAGGGCCTATAGCTCAGTCCGGTTAGAGCGCACCCCTGATAAGGGTGAGGTCGCTGGTTCAATTCCAGCTAGGCCCACGACTCCCCGTGGTCGTGGTGGTGCCTCGGCCGCGATGCTGTCCCTCCGGGTGCCGTTCAAGCGCCCAGGAGGCTTCGAGCTCCCGCCGGCGTGGGCCGCTCGGCGGTGATCAGGCGCAGAGGGGATGGTCCCGGTTGGCCAACCAGCGGCTCTGGGCGTACAGCGGTCCCGACCACTCCCCGCCGACGATGCGCTGGCGGGCCTCGGTCCAGCTGCGGGCATAGTCGGCTGCGGTGGCCACCGGCTGTCCACTCCGGCTCCGCAGCGCGAAGGTCGGGAACGCGGGACGGCCGGTCGGCTGGCCGGTGGGCTGGTAGCGCAGGTCGAAGCTCCAGCGCAGGCGGCCCGATCGGTTGGGCAGCGACGCGTGCTCGGTGAACCGGGTGAGCAGCACGATCGTCCCCCGGCGGCACGGCAACGGCTCCGGCGGCAGCCCGTGGCGGTCGATCAACGCCTGCGGGATGTGGTTCTCCGCCGGGTTCGACCGACCTGGGCAGTGCAGCGTCAGGGTGCCGGCCAGGTGCGATCCGGGCATGACCACCAGGCAGCCCATCTCCTCGGTGGCGTCGGTCATCGCCACCCACACCGTCAGCATCTCGGTGTCCGCGGCCTCGTCCATCACCGCGCCGTAGTCCTGGTGCCAGGTGGTGGTGCCCAGGTTGGAGTACTCCGCCGCCGCTCCCTGCAGCAGGGCCTGGGGTGGCTTGAGCCGGGTCTGCAGCACCGGGTTCAGCGAGATCTCACCGCCGATCACCGACTCCACGACATCGAGCAGCTTCGGGTTCGACAGCAGGCCGAAGAACGCCGGGCCGGTGTGGCAGAAGACCAGGTCGGGATCGAGGCTCTCGTAGTCCAGCGGAAGCGAGATCCCCAGGCGATAGAACACGCCCGGATCCTCGCGGACGAGCGCGGTGTACCGTTCGCCGAACGGGAGCTCGGCGAGGGCCGAGGTCACGTTCCCCCGCGCGACTGCGTCCGCTGCCGACGCGTCGAGCGCCGCTTCGAACTCGGCGACCACCGGCGCCAGATCGTCGTCGTCGAGGACGTCGGGGACCAGCAGGTAGCCCTGCTCGGCGAGGTGGCGGAGCTGCGGCCCGGTCAGCATGAGCGCAGTATGAACCCACCGGCCGCTGCTGGACAACGAGTCCACTCACGGCGATGTTGCCCAGCGCCGACGCAGGCCGGGCCGGCGGCCCTATGGTGGCGGCAGCAACCGGCGGCAATGGAGGTCTGGTCATGCGCAGGTACTGGCTGATGGACCAGCACGGCGGTGAGGGACCGACCGCCCTGGTGGAGACCGACGGCAGGCTCCACATCGTCGACGTCGTACGTTTCGGCCCCTCGCTCACCGAGCTCGAGGACCAACAGCGGGTCTGGAACCAGGTGATCGGCCACGTGGCTCCGACGATGCGGCCCCTCGTCGAGGCCTCCGAGCTCGACGAGGAGGGTGTGGAACCACACCCGAAGCTGCGGCGCTTCGACGGCACCGGTGCCGCGGCCGGGCGCGGTGGCACCGCCCGCGACGGGGGCGTGGGCCCCGGCGGCGGCCGGGCTCTTGAGGGACCGGGGCGGCGCCGGAGCCGAGGCGACCGCTGACCCGGACCGCTCAGCGGCGAACGGGCGGACGCCGGCGACGGCGGCGACGCGGCGGCGTGGGCCGGGCGGTCTCTTCTTCGATCATGGTGATCCGCAGGCCACCCGTGAGGTCGCTGATCAGGTTGAACAGCAGGCACATCAACACGTTGAAGGTGGTGCCCGCGATGGCCAGCGCCAGGCCGCCGAGGGCGTAGCCCCGGAAGATCTGGCCGGCGTTGAACTCGAAGGTGTCGAGGGCGAAGAGATCGATGATCAGGGACTCGATCTTGTCGACGGTGCCCGAGCCCTCGGCGACCCCCCAGATCATGAAACCGGCGACGAGGAAGATCACCCACAGGCAGGCGTAGAAGAAGATCGAGATCTTCAGCACCGACCAGGGCTCGACGTGGCGGACGATGCGCCGGACCCGGCGGGCCTGCAACCGGACCCGGCGACGGCGCTCGGCCCGCGACATGCGGCGAACCGGCGGCCGGACCGGGTGGTGGGCCGAATCGTCGAGCACCAGCATGTCGCCGGGGCGGGGACGGGCGTCGGGATAGGGACCAACACCGACCTCGAGCTCGAACTCGTCGGGGTCTCCGTCGAAGAGGTACCCGGCGCCGTCGGCATCGAGCAGATCTCCGTCGCCGTACTCGTCGGCCAGGACGAAGTCGCCCTCGAACTCGGCGTCGCCGAAGTCGAACTCGTCCTCGTCGTCGGACAGCACGGCCTCGCCCTCGTAGCCGTCCTCGTCGGGGAGGCGCAGCTCCTCACCGAACGGACTGCCGTCCGCGTCGGGATCGGGCTCGACGGCGGCCTCTTCAGGGTCGTCGCCAGCGGGGTCGGGAGCCGGAGTGGGGGACTCGACCTCGGCGTCGACGTCCGCGTCGCCACGCTCGTCGGCGGTAGCAGCGGAATCGTCGACGTCGGACTCGGTCAACGAGTCGGCGTCGTTCGGCACATCGAGCAGTGTACGGCCTCCACAGCGCACACAGGTGCGCATGGGGGCCACCACGAGCGCCACTGGCTGGCCCAGCCAACGAGTGAGGACAGGCGGAAACGGTCGTCGTCGGAATCCTCCCGCTCAAGGTGCCAGGTTGCGGGGGGCGAACGACATGACGTCGGCGAGCCCGCTCGGACCCAGGTTGGTCAACGCTCCCTTCCCCAACTTGAAGTTGTACCTGAGGTTGATCGGTTGGAGGCTCGAGTCGCCGGAGGTGACGGTGTTCGCAGGCGAGCCGGGGTAGAGGAAGTACGTGAACGTCACCCCGGGGGGCACGATGTCGGAGACGTAGGCGACCGCGGTGAAGCCCCCGGTCGTGGCGTTGCCCAGCTGGTCGCGGACCCCGTCGGACTCGATCGAGAGCAGATCACCCGAGACGATTCCCCGGGCCTCGGCGTCGTCGGGATGGATCTCGAGGAAGTTCAGTGGCCACCGTTCGACGGTGATCTGGCGCCGGATGAAGTCGAAGGCGTTGTTCCAGATGGCGTTGACCCGGCCGTTGAGCACCCACAGCTCGTCCTTGGCGGGGTCGGGGCCGAGGAGGGTGTTCCGCTCGGCCACGGCGTCCCAGTCGGCCATCACGAAGTTGGCCTTGCCGCTGTCGGACTTGAAGCTCAAGTCGACGTGCAGCCTGGGCGTCTCGGCGAGCTCGCCCCCCTCGAGCCGCAGCGGCGTCTGCAGCCCCTGGGTGCCGTAGCGCCGCAGGAAATCGTGGCCGCGCACGCCCTCGGCCCGGGCCGCCTCGACCAGCGCTGCGTAGTCGCGGCGGCCGCCGGCGGACTTCTCCGCAGCCTCCTCGAAGATCTCGTTCGAGTCAGCCCATTCGAATCCCTCGTAACCCATCTTCTTGGCGACCTCGGCGAAGATCTGCCAGTCCGGCCTGGCTTCGCCGGGCGGATCCATGAACTTCTCGTAGATCCGCAGCCGGCGCTCCGCGTTGTTGCGGGCGAAGTCCTCCTCGCCCCAGGTTGCAGCAGGGAGCACCAGATCGGCGTACGGCGTCGACTCGTTCTCGTAGATCTCCTGGTGGACCACCACCAGCCCACCGGCGTCGATCCGAGCCTTCATCTGGGCCAACGCGGTCTCGAAGCGGGTCGAGGTGACCTCGGGACCGAGGCCCCGGAGCCGGACCACGGCGTCGCGCAGGGCCGCGGTGGCCCCCATGGCTCCGAGCCAGTTGGTCCCGACCACCCAGCGGAAGCGGGTGTTGCCCTCCACCAGCCAACGCTCGGTATCCATCTCGATCTTGTTGCCCTCGAAGTCGTGGGGAGATTTGTCCATCGGGTAGCCCGCAGCCTTCTGGCCGCCGCGCTGGTGTCCCCCCATGCGCGAGATGGCTCGCCCTTCCCGGCCGGTCGAGCCGATCAGCACGGCCAGGTCGCCGATGGCGGCGGTGTTCTCGTAGTTGTGGGACCAGTAGACGCCCTTCTCGAAGAGGATCATCGCGTTCGGGCGGGGGCCGCTGCCGCCGGTCAGCAGCTCGGCGGCGCGGCGGATCTTGTCGGCGGGCACGCCCGTGACCCGCTCGGCTCCCTCGAGCGAGAACTCCTCGGTGCTGGTCACCCAATCCCGGAACTCGTCGAAGCTCATACCGAAGCGGAGGCGCCGCCAGGAGGATTCGGCGTCGAGCTCGGCCCGGCTGGCGGTGTGGTCACGCACGAACTCCTCGTCCCACCACCCCTGCTCGATGATGTGGCGGCACAGGGCCAGGTACAGCGCGGTGTCGGTTCCGGGACGAAGCTGCAGGTGCAGGCCGCCGTTGTTCTCCGCGTAGGCCGCGGTGAAGGTGCGGCGGGGATCGACGTAGACGATGGTGGCCCCGCCCGGAGCCTGCCAGGTGGTGAACCGGACCGTCTTGGTCTCGTAGGGATCCGACCCGGCGATGAACAGGACGTCGGCGGCCTCGTCATCGGCGAAGGCGGCGCTGAAGGCGTCGATCCCGCAGTCGGACAGCCCGGGCACGTCGTCGCCCTCGGCCGGCGCATGGTGGGGCGAGTAGTTGGGGGTGGCGATCTCGCCCAGGGCCAGCTTCGAGGCCGCGAAGACGTTCTCGTAGTACTGGTAGGAGTAGATCTTCATCCCCCAGGCCAGCTCGCCGTGGTTGGCGATCGTGTGAGTGGACAGCTCGGCCACCAGGTCGGTGGCCATGTCCCATGAGATCGGCACCAGCGTGCCGTTGACCCGAAGGAGCGGATGCTGCAGCCGATCGGACGTGCGGCCGGTCTCGGAATAGCACTTCTGGGCCAGCTGACCGCCACGGACCGAGTGGGTGCCGCCGACGTTCACCACGTCGGCGTCGGGGTCCGGCAGGATCAC
>JBFINV010000124.1:0-6949 GCA_041611015.1 Acidimicrobiales bacterium
CTGCGGCTCTGGGACCTGGTGTGCGGCTGGCTCGAGTTCCCCCAGCTGTACGAGATCCAGCGCCCCAAGACCGGGGCGGACGAGCGGCTGATCGCCGAGACGTTCAGGCCCTACCTCGAGGCCCGCGACTGGGTTTCGATCAACCGGGGCAAGGTGGTGGACTTCACCGAAGACGGCATCGAGGTCCGAGACTTCTGAGACCGTCAGGCGGCGCGGTCGTGGGCCGGTGGCTCGTCGCCGGTGAGCACCGTCGCCGCGGCAGCCAGCGCGGTGACCAGGAGGACGGCCCAGGCGATGGCGTAGCGATCAGTGGCGTCCACGATGGCGCCCGCCATGGGAGCCCCGACGCTCAGCCCCAGCAGGAACCCCAGCAGCAGCACCCCCGTGGCTCGGCCCGCGGTCTCGATGCCCACGCCCCGGATGATCGCCAGGTTGCCCACCGCGTTCCAGGCCACGGCGCTGAAGCCGGTGAGCAGGGCGATGGGCCACAGCAGCGCGCGGCCGGCCGTGGGCGCCACGATCAACAGGACGGTGGTGACTGCAGCGAGTAGAGCCAGCAGCACCAGCGCGGTGCGGGTGCCGACGCGATGCTCGGCCAGGCGCCCCCAGGTGATCCGGGCCACGATGCCGGCGAGGCCCACCAGCGCGGCCGCCAGCCCGGCGACGGTCTCGCTGTAGCCCAGCTCCTCCTCCGCATACAGCGGCAAGAAGCGCAGGATCCCCGCGGTCACCACACCCATCAGGAACCCGTAGAACGCGATTCGGTACACGAAGGCCTCGAGCGGGGCCCGGCGTTCCAGGCGAGCCTCGGGGGCCCCGTCGACCCGCTGGGTCGGCAGCCGGGTCCCGACGACCACGGCCAGCACCAGGCTGAGAACCGCGTACGCTCCGACCGCGGTCCGCCAGCCCACCAGGGACGAGGAGCCGGGCAGCGTGAGCCCACAGAGGAACAGCGCCAGGGTGACCCCGGACTGCTTCACCCCGGTGATGGCACCCCGCCGGCCCGGAGCCACGTGGATGGCGATCAGCTTGTTGGTCGAGGGGTTGCCACCCGACTGGGCCAGCCCGGCCACCACCGACGCCACCAGCATGGCCCCGTAGGTCGGCGCCGCCGCGGTGGCGAGCATCCCGATCCCCCCGCCGGCGAGCACCGCGACCGTGCCCCGCTTGGCGCCGATCCCGTCGATGAAGCGGCCCACGACGGGGGACAGCAGGGCCCCGACGCCGGTGTTGGCGGCGCCGATGATCCCGATCTGGGCCCGGGAGATGCCCAGGTCGGCGCGGATCTCGGAGGCCAGCACCGCGATCGTGTACAGCTGGATGGTCGAGAACACCATCGTCCAGACCAGCGCTGCGACCAGCAGTGGCGACGTCCGGGTGTCGGTGGGGCTGCTCACCGCTGCTCCTCGAGGGTCGAGCGCCCACGGTAGCTCCGGTGACGGGCGTCACCGTGTGTTGTTCGGCCCCCACCTTTGTCCGTACCATTCCGGGAGAGCACGAGGGAGGCGCAGAAATGTTCGACCTGTTACCAGACCGGGTCCCGTGGTACGTCGTCGGACCCGGGCTGGGGCTGCTGATCGTCGGCCTCTTCCTCGTGGCGAACCAACCGCTGGGCGCCAGCGGTGCCTACGTCCAGACGGCGAGCCTCATCCGCCGGGGCCGCGACGTTGCGGTGTGGCGAGTCTGGTACTTCGTGGGGATCTTCGCCGGTGGGCTGCTGGTCACCCAGGTGCTGCGCACCGGGGCCGAGATGCGGTCCGGCTACGACGCCATGCGGGAGGTGTTCCCGCTGGGGTTCATCGTCCCGTTCGTGTTCGCGGGCGCTGTGGTGATGGGCTTCGGCGCCGGCCGGGCCGGGGGGTGCACGTCGGGCCACGGCCTGTGTGGCACCGCCCAGCGATCTCTTGCCTCACTCACCGTCACCGCCACCTTCATGGCGACCGCCATCGCCACCACCGGCTTCCTGCGCCTGGTGACGGGGGGTGATCTGTGATGGCCCGGATGAACACCATCGGGCTCCTCTTCGGCATGGCCTTCGGGGGTCTGCTGGCGGCGGCGAATCTGCACGAGTACGACACCATCCACGCCATGCTCCGCCTCGACGAGCCCGACGTCTACCTGATCATGGCGTCGGCCATCGCGGTGTCGGCGCCCGCGCTGTGGTGGCTCGAGCGCCGCGGCGTGATCACCACCTTCGGCGGCCGCCTCAGCCTCAGCCGATCGCTGCCCGAGCGCCACCACGTCCAGGGCGGCGCGCTGTTCGGAGTGGGGTGGGCCATCGCGGGGACCTGCCCGGCACCGGCCCTGGTGATGGTGTCCTCCGGTGCGATGTTGGGTCTGGTGGCGATCGCCGGCCTGTTCATCGGCTTGCACCTGAGCCAGCGGACCCCGGCGCCAGCGGCTCTGGGCGACGGCGAGCACCGCGAGGTGGTCTCGGTCTAGGGGGCGGCGATCTCAACTCCCCGGGGCTGACGCCGACTGGTTAGCGTGGGAGCCCGGGCCGGCGGCGTGGCCCCCGAATCCGATCAGTCGGAGGCGTCGAGCACCGTGCAGAGGTCGAGATCATGAGCGGCGAGCGGCTCCGGGTGCTGCTGCTGGCGGAGCTCTGCAACCCGGAGTGGGCCTCCCTCCCGGTGGTGGCCTACAAGGCGGCCCGGCAGATCGCCGAGCTGGCCGACGTCACGCTGGTCACCCACGTCCGCAACCAGGACGCCTTCGAGCGGGTGGGCTGCGGCCCGGCCGAGGTGGAGTTCATCGACAACGAGGTCATCGCCCGGCCCCTGCACGGCCTGTTGGACCGGATCCGGGTCGAGGAGGGCGGCTGGACCCTGTTCCAGGCGTTCTCGTACCCGTCCTACCTGGCGTTCGAGTGGATGGCTCACCGGCGCTTCGGCGAGCGTCTCGAGGCCGGCGAGTTCGACGTGATCCACCGGCTCACACCCATGTCGCCCACCCTGCCCTCGGTGCTGGCGGCGAAGCGTCCGGCACGGGTGCCGTTCGTGCTGGGTCCGCTGAACGGCGGGTTGCCGTGGCCCCGGGAGTTCGCAGCCGAGATGCACGAGGAACAGGAGCTGCTCACCAAACTGCGCTCGGCGCATCGCCTCCTGCCGTTCCACCGGGCCACCTTCCGGCGCGCTGATGCGGTGCTGGCCTCGTTCCGGCACACCGTCGAGCAGGTGCCGGCATCGGCTCGCAGTCGCACCATCGACTTCCCCGAGGTCGGCATCGATCCCGCCCTGTTCAGCGCGACCGGCACCCGGGACCGACGGGCCAGCAAGACGGTGCTGTTCTGTGGCCGCCTGGTGCCGCTGAAGCTCCCCTTCGTCCTCCTCGATGCCTTCGCCGCCAGCGAGCCCCTGCGCCGCCACCGGCTGCTGTTCGTGGGTGACGGGCCCCTGGAGGGTGAGCTCCGGTCCCGGGCGGCCGAGCTCGGCCTCGACGGCTGCGTCGAGTTCACCGGGCGGGTACCGCAGGACGAGGTGGGCCGACTCATGAGGGAGTCCGAGATCTTCGCCTTCCCGTCCATCCGCGAGCTCGGCGGGGGCGTGGTGGTGGAGGCCATGGCGTGCGGCATGACCTGCGTGGTCGCCGACTACGGCGGTCCGGGCCAGCTGATCGACGACGACCGGGGCCGCAAGGTGCCGATGGGCACCCGTGAAGAGATGACCGCCGCCTTCACCCGGGAGCTCACCGCGCTGGTCGACAACGACGAGGAGCTCGAGCGGCTCGGCAAGGCCGCTCGGGAGCACGCCCACGAGCTCTACTCGTTCGAGGCCAAGGCCCGGAAGACCGTGGAGGTCTACGAGTGGGTGCTCGGGCGCCGAGGTCGGCCCGACTTCTGGGAGCCCGCACGCGCCTGACCGGGGCTCAGGCATGGCCCCGCCGTGAGGCCCGTGCTACACCGAGGAGCATGCAGCCGACCTACTCCGCCGAGGCCGAAGCGTTCCGGGAGAAGATCCAGGCCTTCCTGGCCGAGCACCTCCCAGCGGACTGGAAGGGCATCGGAGCGCTCGACCCCGAGTCCGCCGAGCGGTTCAGGACGGAGTGGCGTCCGCTGCTCGCCGAGAAGCGCTACCTGGCCCCGGCATGGCCGCTCGAGTACGGCGGTGGGGGCATGACCGCGTTGGAGCAGGTGGTCCTGGCCGAGGAGTTCATGAAGGCCGGCGTCCCCACCGGGGGAAGCAACGACAACTTCAGCATCCAGATGGTCGGCAACACCCTCCTTCGCTGGGGGACCGATGAGCAGAAGGCCCACCACCTCCCGCGCATCATCGCTGGGGCGGACGTGTGGTGTCAGGGCTACTCCGAGCCCGACGCGGGCTCGGACCTGGCGGGCCTGGGGTGCCGGGCGGTCCTCGACGGCGACGAGTGGGTGCTCAACGGCCAGAAGATCTGGACCTCGGGGGGCCAGCACGCGAACTGGATCTTCGTCCTGTGCCGCACCGACCCCGAGGCCCCCAAGCACCGCGGCATCAGCTTCATGCTCTGCCCGATGGACCAGCCTGGCGTCGAGCTCCGGCCCATCCGGATGCTGTCGGGCGACTCCGAGTTCAACGAGACCTTCTTCACCGACGCCCGCACGGCCAAGGAGAACGTCGTCGGCGGGGTCAACAATGGCTGGGCGGTGGCGATGACCCTGCTCGGCTACGAGCGGGGCCAGGCGGCGGCGACCATGCCCATCATGTTCCGCGCCGAGGTCGACCGTCTCATCGAGCTGGCCCGCCAGAGAGGAGCGACCGAGGATCCCCGGATCCGCCAGCGACTGGCCCGGGCCTACATCGATGTCGAGGTGATGCGGATGCTGGGGCTTCGTACCCTGACCGGCTTCCTCGCCGGCGTGCAACCCGGCCCGGCTCAGAGCACCTTCAAGCTGTTCTGGTCCCAGCACCACCAGCGGGTCACGGAGCTGGCGGTCGACATCTTGGGGCCCGAGGCCATGACCCCCGCCGGCCGGGGCCGCGTGGGTTCGTTCCACGCCGACGCCCCGGGCTCGCCGAACGACGCGGCGTCGTGGGTGGGCACGTTCTACGTGGCCCGGGCGGGCACGATCTACGCGGGCACCTCCCAGATCCAGCGCAACATCCTGGGTGAGATGGTGCTGGGCCTCCCCAAGGAGCCCCGGCCCGGCTGAACCAGGGCGACGGGCTCGGTCAGGGGATCAGCGCGGCCAGCTCGTCCAGGCGGGGGAGCAGCTCGTCGGCGCCGTCAGGCGGGAGCAGGAAGAGCACCCGGTCCACCCCGAGCTCCTCGAGCTGGTCGAGGCCCGCACGGTCCGTCGGTGCCGCGTAGATCGACACCTCGAACGCCGACCGGTCCCGGCCAGCCTCTGCACAGGCCCCATCCACCTGTCGGAGCTGGGCGGGCAGGTCCGTGGTCCGGCGCCGGATCGGCATCCAGCCGTCGCCGTAGGCCAGGGCCCGGCGGAGGCCGCCGGGAAACGCCCCGCCCACGTGGATCGGCGGATGGGGCTGCTGGATCGGCTTGGGGTTGCAGTACATCGCGTCGAAGCTGATCTGGTCGCCGTGGTACTCGGCCACCTCGGAGGTCCAGATGGCCTTGATGGCCTCGACGCTCTCGCGCATGCGACCGAACCGGCGGGCCGGGTCGGCGCCGTGGTTCGCCAGCTCCTCGAGGTTCCAGCCCGCGCCCACCCCCAGCACGAGACGACCGCCCGAGAGCACGTCGAGGGAGGCAGCCTCCTTGGCGGTGTGGATCGGGTCTCGCTGGATGACCAGTGCGATCCCGGTTGCGACCTTGAGCGTCGTGGTGGCGAGGGCCGCGGCGGTGAGGGCGACGAAGGGATCGAGGGTGTCGTAGTACATCTGCGGGAGCTCGTCACCTCCGGGCCACGGTGAGCTGCGGCACGCCGGGATGTGGCTGTGCTCGGCCACCCACAGGGACTCGAAGCCCCGGGCCTCCAGCTCGGCGCCCAGGGCCCCGGGGTTCATCGCGTAGACTGTCGGGAAGATCGCTGCGCCGTACTGCATGAGGCCAGAGTCAAGCACGCATGCGGGACGAGGCGTCGCATCGTACGGCGAAGGGGTACAGGTCGTGCTGGTGATCGGGGTCACCGGGGGCATCGGCGCCGGGAAGTCGACTGTGGCCGATGCGTTCGAGCGCCGAGGCGCGGTGGTGATCGACGTCGACCTCCTCGGCCGGCACGTGCTCGAACCCGGGGGCGCCGCGTACCAACCCGTCGTCGAGGCATTCGGATCCGAGATCCTCGCTCCCGACGGGACCATCGACCGGGCCGCGCTGGCTGGGGCCGTCTTCGGCGACGGTGCCGGCCGCCTGGCCGAGCTGGAGGCCATCAGCCACCCCGCCATCAACGACGCCCTGGTTGCCCGACTGGCAGCAGAGCAGGCACTCCTGGTGGTTCTGGACATGGCGGTGCTGGCCGAGTCCACGCTCGGACACATCGGCGGGGAGCGGCTCTACCAGCGGGTGGTCGTGGTCGAGTCCCCGCTCGGGCTCCGCCTGCAGCGACTCGAAGCCCGGGGCATGTCGCCCCAGGCCGCCCACGAACGGATCGCCGCGCAGGCCAGCGATGCCGATCGCCGAGCCCTGGCCGACCTGGTCATCGTGAACGACCGGGACCTGGCGCGTCTGGACACGGTGGTCGAGCTGTTGTGGCCGACGGTGGAGGCGTGGATGCACCAGGCGCGACCTGCTGGGCCGGCGGGCCGCGCCGAGCGCTAACGTCTGGGCCCATCCCGACCCAGGAGCGCCTCCCCGTGGCCGACGTCACGATCTACCACAACCCCCATTGAAACTCGTCCGAGAACGCCTTGGCGGTCGCCGAGGAGATGGGTGTCGATCCGGAGGTCGTCCTGTACATGAGGGAGCCACCCGACCGGGCCACGCTCGAGCGCCTCGTGGCCGCTCTCGAGGACCCGGTCGAGGACCTGGTACGGAAGGACTCCAAGTTCAAGCAGCTCGGCCTCGACCC